>CAMAKT010000040.1 GCA_945836135.1 uncultured Clostridia bacterium
TCTTTCTTTTAGAACCACTTTATTCTTAACCATAATTAAAATCCTTTCTGACATTGTCATTGAAATCCATCGTATCCCATCCATAGAGATGTCCTTTTATTCCCTGATAGGATAAGATAGATATTATTAAAATTAGTATTGTTATTATTAGTTTTATTAGGCTTTGATTTCTACAGTTCTAAATACGTAAGAATCAAAACTCTGTGGGTGCATTAATCAAAATTCTCAGATGTGATTTTCACCCCTCTTCTGTTTTGATTTTTCCTATGTAGATATCCCTCAAAATACTTTTTTAAGATACAACTTGTTAGGCTTACCCAGTCCTTGTCTCTTTCGCTCAAGTGCTCCCGCCTTCTCCAGCTCATCCAATAGTTTGCAGGCTTTTTGAGTGCCACAATTCAAATCCTCACAAACGCTTTTTACCGAATAATAGATAAACACCCTTCCTTTGTCATCAATCCATCCATTTTTTATAGATAGAGAAACACGGTCTAAAAAGAATGAATATAAAAGTTTTGCATCTCCGGATAACTCCGCAAAGCACACATTATCCACCAAGCATTTTGGTAATCTGAAAAAAGTAAACTTTTCTTCACCAGTACAATAATCACTATTCAGCATAATACCCGCATCCTCCATTACGTTTCTTTCAGATACTTGTCCTTTTTCTAAATTTTCCATAACTTCAATCCTTCCTTCTTTACATTTTGCAAATTTAAAACGCTTTCTCAATTTGAACATCGGCTTGCCAAAATCATTCTCCAAATGCTATTTCACAAATTGGCAAGCAGTGCACCGGTATATACCCGGCGCGTTTTTGCTTGTTGGGGGAATGCCCCAATCCCCTTGAACTGCTGGCAAGCCGCAGAGCCACGCTATCGCTTTTTCATAATAATTAATTTCTCTTCTTTGAATCTACATCATAAAGATGAATGATTGACTTAAGCGTTTTTCTAAGTAGCTTAGTTTGCTCATCATGCATCTCTTTTAATTCAGCAATATCCTCTCTGTAGATATTTCCGGTTTCATTTGCTTTCTTCGCATACTGATTTAGGTTATTGCTAATTCTTGAATGCAAAGACAGCACCCCTTTCAGTTCTGGCCACTCAGGAATAATCATATATCCGATCAATACCATTTTTCTGATAAAGGCGCTCATATTTTGAACTCCGGCCTCTTTCATCCGTTCATGAATCATCTCCACCTCCTCCGGCTTAAATTTCACATAAATACCTTTTGAATACTCTTTCATTTTGAATTTCCTCCTTATTGACATCTGGTTTCTTTTAGAAATCACTCTCCCGGGGCAAACAATGATTTCTAAAAATAAGCAATAAAAAAGCAACCGATGTTACTCGATTGCCATGCTGTTACGCTTGCGAGACTATACATTCCCCCAAAAATTGTTAGTGTTGCACAATCAGTTTTGTGAAAAATTCTGTCCATAATCTGTCGCAAAGTGTTAATTGACTTTTTGCAAATTGTTGTTCTCAGAGTTCTTACAAAATTGGAAAAAGCTCAAACCACAAGGGTTTGAGCTTCGTTTGTATATTCACATTTCTGTTTTTGGGTATAGTATCTCCGTTGTTAAATATAGAATATTTGTTCGATTTTGTCAAGATTCACTTACAGTGAACTGTGCAAAAAGATAGAGAATTACTGAACAGCTGTATTTTTTAACCTCTTATATGCTTCAGAATTCATAACTTCCTTCAATATTTCCATAGCATCCTCATATTCATTCACAGCATGTCCATAACTATCTTCTTGCGTAATATTAAAGCCAAAATCATTGTATAATTTTATGGCTTGATATGATTCAGGTTGCGTATGTAAGTACACTGCTTGTTTTTCATATTTCTGCTCAAAGTATTTTAATACATATGTAATCAACATACGAGCGCATCCCCTATTTCTATGCGTTGGAACAACTGCAAGCCAATGAAGTACCGGAACAATTCTTTTTCCTTTATTTGAAAACCATGCACAACATGTACCAATATACGCTTCTTCAACGTTATCTTTGAGGAAAAAGCATCTTTCATCAATTTCACTACTGTCATACAAAAAAGTTTTTTCAAAATAATCAGCAATATCAGCATCTGAATAACCTTCAAATTGTCCTGCCGCTTTCTGCATCTCAATCCAGACAGATTTCATTCCCGGCTTGTACTTTACTATAGAAAAACATTCTTCTGCTTCAGAAAAAGCATTTCTGTTTATACTGTCACACCTCATGATAATGCTTTTATAGGGTATACTTTTCTCTAACAAATTCATCTAACCATACCTTAAGTTGTTCTATTTGATTCTCATATTTTTTTAATTCATAAATCGTTCCTTGGGTTTGCTGGATTCCTTCTTCTTGGTCATTTATACCGCTACCTTCCATTCCCAGCGCCCTCTTTAGATTATATTCCAGCCACCCAAGCATTCCATCAAAGCTACAACTCAATATAACATCCCAATTTACATTGTTTATATTATTGTTTTCTGTATATGCTTGCATCAAAGCATCAAACTTAGCTTTACCATATTTACCCGTTTCATCAGAGATCCAGTAATTCAGTACCTCAATCAATTCCTGAAAGGGATTAACATATCCGGCTGCTTCCCAATCAATAATGTATGGTGCATCATTTTTCCACATAACATTTTTAGGATCTAAATCCCGGTGACTAATCACTTGATTTTGCGATGCTTCATACAAACCAGTGACTACATTCCTATCCCATCGCATGATATCTGCAATATTTTCTTGTAAAACTTCAAGGACCTCTGAATTACAAAGTTTTGCTTTCTCCATAAACAGATTCCAATCATATGCTTCTCTAATATCACGATTCTCAACCATGGCATCAATCTTTACCTGAGTTGCGTGAATATTACCTAACACTCGGCCAATCTGCTCACAATGATATTCTGATATATCCGGAGCAAAAATGGATTTTCCATCCAACCAATCAAATACTACAAAGAAAGAGCCATCCATCTCAATAATATTTTTTCCCTGAAATGTTTTAGCAGCAATAAGAGGAATAACATTTGCCAACGCATTTGATACCAATTCTGAATGAATCATATTAGTTAATGCCTCTGGTCTTTTCATGATGTCAGGGTTTAACAATTTTATAGCATATTCTCCCTGGTCTGTACTCACATGGTACATTTTATGCATCAAACCACCTGTTACTAACTTGGGTTCATTTATTAAGTTACCCAAACTATAATTCATACATAATTTATCTATTTTCTCCATATACTCTCCACAATCAGATTAATCCATATTAACCCCAAAATCGACACCTATAATTTACTCGTTTTCCTGTTCTCTTTGACAAACGCAGTCTACTAATTCAATTATTTCTTCCCACGCTGAAATGGTACATATGTCTTTATCTTCTGTATAGGGCAAGTCAATTGCCCCTATATACCACACCGGAAATATCCCTGCACCTATCGCACCTTTAACATCGCAAACATAGTTGTCACCTATATACCACACATCTTCAGGCCTTAAATTTGCCTTTTCTAATGCAAGCTCAAATATATGCTTGTTAGGCTTACGGAACAAATAACTGCTCGTTGCAATAATGAATTCAAACTCGTTGCTTGGAATCAGTCTATTAATCCTTTCTTTTACAACATCACTGTCATATGTAATATTACTAATTACACCAGTTCTTATGCCTTTCTCTTTCAAATATTTCAGGAACATTTCAATTCCATTTGTAGGTTGTCCCGGAGAAGCAGCATCCCAAAACAATCTATCTACTTCACTTGGGCTAATAGATAACTCAATTCCCACAGATTCATACAAATACGGTGAAAATGTAGAATTTGGGATCTCTACCTCCATGGTATGACGCTTTATAGGGTCTAATCGTCCTAATTCTGTATTAATTCTATTTGCATGCTCCTGTACTTCTTCGGCAGACATGTTATATTTGTTTTTCGTTGCATATTGCAAAACAGCTCTGGTTCCTTTTACTCCATCAAATTTCTCTTCTGCAACTAAAGTTTGACCATAATCAAATAAAACCATCTTAGGAAGTCTCATGCTATTTACCTCCGCATTTATCTAAATCATCTTAAAAGCCTTGAAAGCTTCCACAATCGCAACTTCTTTCTCCTTCGGACACTGTGGTTGCTTTGCATCTTCCGACTTAGGAAAATTATAGTTCTCACGCTCTATGATTCCATACTTAGCTTTCACCTGAGCAATATACAAATTCGAAACCTCCATCCCTTCATTATGCTCAGCCACATATGCTTTTATCTCCTCATATGTCGCCTTACTCTCCGCATCGGTCAGATCCATCTCATCCATATCCACCGTCACATTCACATGATGCTTCGCTTCATGGAGTTTGGACAAAAGACATACAGTCTCCACATGCTCCGTCATAGGAAACAAGTCTACTCCAATCATCTTTTCCACCTTATACCCCTTCTTCTTGAGCACTCCCAAATCTCGAGCCAAAGTGTCCGGTCCGCAGGAAATATAGACTATGCGTGATGGGGCAAGTTTTGCGATACAGCTTAGAAAGGCTTCATCACTGCCGGAGCGGGGCGGGTCCATGAACACCACATCCGCGTGCTGGCCCTTTGCAGCCATCTTAGTCATGAAGCGACCTGCATCATCACAGTAGAAGCGGATGCTGTCCACGTTGTTGCGCTTTGCATTGGCTATGGCATCCCTTACGGCATCGGGATTGAGTTCAACTCCGATTACACTTCCACCCTTTGCCATGTAGGAAGCAACCGTGATACCAATTGTTCCGATACCACAGTATGCGTCAATCACTGTTTCATTTCCCTTGAGCCCGGCAAACTCTATTGCCTTGTTGTAGAGTATCTCCGTCTGCACGGAATTGACCTGATAAAAGGACTTTGGCGAAATACGGAAGGTATTGCCGCACAGAACATCCTCGATGTACCCTTTTCCATAGATGGTCTGCTCCCTGTCCCCCAGCACCATGGAGGTCTTTTTATCATTTATATTCATGACGATTGTGGTTATCTCCGGATGCTCCTTAAGCAGTGCCTTTACAAAATTATTTTTTGACGGAAACATTGTGCTTGAGAGCACAAGCACTACCATTATCTGTCCTGTGCTGTGAGCCGTCCGGATGAGAACATGGCGGAACAGGCCTGTTCTTCTGTCCTCGTCGTAGACCTTGAGTTTAAATGAAGGCAAAAGCTTTCTTATGGTGGCGATTATGGCGTCTGCCTTTTCGTTTTCAATAAGGCAGTTGTCTACGGCGACAACCTTGTGGGTGCCTTCCTCGTAGACTCCCGAGATTATATTTCCTTTTTTGTCCGTGGTAAATACCGCATGAACCTTGTTGCGGTAATGGAGCGGGTCATCCATTCCGATGACCTCATCAAGCTTGCCATAGGGCGATAGAAGCTTGGCAAGACGCTCCTTCTTCAACTTAAGCTGCTCCGCATAGTCATGTGCTAAAAGATTGCAGCCACCACATTTTTTATCGTAAGGGCAATTATATTTCATGTTAATCTCCAATCCGCAGACGCTTTAGTGTCCAAGATGTAAGCACTTTTGCGCTAATGTCCGGAACCGCGAGCCGAATATCCGATTCTGCTCTGCATAAAGGCTATTTTGTGACGTCTGCGGCACAAATAACCATGTAAACAAATCCAATCTCTTCACACCCCTGAAAGCATATCAAAATCCGGAATAAAACTTTCCTTGGCTACATCTCCCTCCTGAATAAAGGCGTTTTCAACTCCAAGGTCAATGGCATAATCTATAACCTCGTCATACTCCCTGTCCTTAAGACGTCTACCAAGCTCAGGATACCTCTCATTCATGCTTCCGCCGGGAAGGAACTGCGGCATTGGTGTGTATTGGCTCATTATGCTCATGTATATATCATCCTTAAATGTATCATAGAGATACTTGATAACAGCCTTAGAGTCGGATGTGCAACCCGGAAGAACCAGATGGCGTACTATCATTCCTCTAGTCATCATAAGACCATCCTCATCGGTTAAATCCGAGTTTTCAGCTTCTGCTACTGTGTCTATCCGGATATCTTCTGACGCCGGTTTTTCAAGTTTCCGTTCCTCCTCAAATACAGGCTTTCCCACCTGCCGGAACATTTCCGAGAGTGCAGCCCTCGCCACCTCCGGGTAATCTTCCGCCCTGCTGTAGCGACCAGCAAGCTCCGGTGACATGTATTTCATGTCCGGCAGGTATACGTCCACAAGCCCATTCAGCATTCTAAGCGCCTCCACCTTCTCATAACTACCTGTATTGTACACCACCGGCAGCTTAAGTCCATGACTCTTGGCTATCTCAAGCGCCTTGACAATCTGGGGAATATAATGTGTCGGCGTCACAAGGTTGATATTCAAGGCCCCTCTGTCCTGCTGCTCAAGAAAAATCTCCGACAGACGCTCTACGGAAATTTTCTTACCCACCTTTGCATTAGCTATATTGGCATTCTGGCAAAATACACAACCAAGAGAACAGCCGGAGAAAAATACCGTTCCCGAACCCCGCGTTCCCGATATGCAGGGTTCCTCCCACATGTGAAGAGCTGCCCTTGCCACATATATTTCACTGTCACAACCGCACCTGCCGCGCACACCATTCAGCCTGTCCACACCGCACCCCCGTGGACAGAGTGTGCATGCAGATGCATCATATTTCCATTCCATAATAATCCTCCATGCCGGAGCATTCTTTTGCCACGACACCATGCGATAAGGGCAACTTCGCGTCGGAGTCGTAAAATTGCTCCCCATTCCATATTTATTCTTTACATTTATTTTATACATTCCCCACTCAGCCTGCCTTGACCACACTCAGAGCCTATGTTAAAATCATTTTACTATATTGTTTTACGATTTCCAACCTTTATAGATATATTTTGTAACAGGTTATAAGCTTAGCCAATGGTGCAGTCCGAACTGCCGCATATTTATCAAAACAACTCATTATCATTATACATAAAAAAGGAGCACAAGCACATGAATCCAGCAAAATTATTTCAGTTAAAGGCATCCTGGGACCGCTTCGCCGCAGCCCATCCTAAGTTCCCTATGTTTCTCCGGGCAGTATCGGGAAATGACGTTATAAAAGAAGGCACAGTAATCGAGGTCAACATCACAACTGCCGATGGGCGTAACTTTTCGACCAATGTCAAGCTCACCCCGGAGGATATGCAGCTTTTCTCAGATGTAAAAGAGGCCGTTAAATAACGACCTCTTTTTCGATACAGCATATATCAAATGCCTCCGTTATGACTTTTCAAATAGAAAACCGGTTCCATGTATCCCACAGAACCGGCCTGATATCAATATTAATTACGATATACTAACTAAAAGGTATACGGCACCCACACGCACATCTCGCCCTCGCCGCGGTTATTCCATGCATAGTACGGAATAAAGGTAAGGCCCACATCCTTATACTCCGGCTTTTTCAGAGTACCATAAAGCGGCTTAATATTCTCCGTTTCACCATCAGCAGCTCCTGCTTCATTCACAGAATCACATGCCTTTGCTGCATTCACTAAATTACAGTTCTCCGATACCACCAGCTTCCTACCCGCAATCCTAAGTGCCACCACATCCGTTCCGCCGATATTCATGGTGAATTCCTCCGGCTTCGCCTCCACGCACACACTCAGCGTATGCAGATTGCTTCCATTGTCCGCTTCCTCAAGACAGTAGATAAATGGTCCACGCCTTATGGCAGTCTTGTTCATATCCTCACGCACTGCCGTATTGGCACAGATGAATTCCGGCTCCATGGAGAGTTCGAGCTTCACGCTGTCACCCTTTGTCCAGTCGCGGGTTATATAGATATAGCCGTCCCTAAGCTCTGCCGTATTCTCATTCAGGTCCCATGTTACTCCGCTTATTCTGAATGTCCTGCTCCATTCAGGTATGCGTACTGCAAGAGTACCATGCACCTCCACCTCATTGGTGCAGGTATAACCCACATTGCCCTCCCAAGGCATATCCGTGGTTACCTCAAAGCTCATGCATGCATCCCCGACATTTTTCTCCACACTGCCACCCACATAGAGATGGGCAAAAAGTGTGTCCTCGTTCTCCGTATAGGCATAGGCTGCAAGGGAGCTGACAAGTCTTGCGATGTTAGGTGGACAGCAGGCACAGCCAAACCATTTCTGGCGCACAGGCTTTACATGGAACTTCCTGGCATCCTCATGGCAAGCCTTAGGATATACCTCCAGCGGGTTGACATAGAAGAAGCTCTTGCCGTCCAAAGCCATGCCCGCAAGCACAGTGTTATATAAAGCTCTTTCCATCACGTCCGCAAATCGGCGTTCTGCCTTTATCTCCAGCATTCTTCTGGCAAAGAAAACAAGTCCGATGGCAGCGCAGGTCTCGGAGTAGGCTGTATCATTAGGCAAGTCATAGTTAAATGAGAATGCCTCCCCAAGATGTGTCCCACCTATTCCTCCTGTAACATACAGCTTCTTCTGAGTAATATTGTCCCAGAGCTTAAGACATGCATCATACAATGCCTTGTCGCCATCCACCCGGGCTACATCTGCCATTCCTGAATACAGATATACAGCACGAACCGCGTGTCCCACCGCCTCCGATTGTTCACGAACAGGAAGATGAGCTTGATGATAGTGATTGCGCATCTCGTCCTCATGCCCCTTTTTCACCGTCTCAGGATGCTCACCATCAAAATAATAAGGTCTGGTGCCTCTCTGATTTATGAAAAATTCAGCAAGCTGTCTGTACCTTTCCTCCCCTGTCACCTCAAACAGACGCATAAGTGCCATCTCGGCAATCTCATGTCCCGGATAACCCTTACACTTCCCCTCCTCCGGGCCGAAGCGCTCATCAACATAATCCGCAAAACGGCGCGCCGCATTAAGAAGCTTATCCTTCCCTGTTGCCTGGTAATAAGCCACCGCACCCTCGGTAAGATGCCCGAAACAGTAGAGCTCATGATTGTCACGAAGATTAGTAAACACCTTAGACATATCATTGATAATATAATATGTATCCAGATATCCGTTCTCCTGCTGTGCCGCACACACGATATCTATCGCTCCGTCCGCAAGACGTTCTAACTCCTCATCAGGATGCTGTGTAAGAGAATATGCCACAGCCTCAATCCACTTGGAGAAATCACTGTCCTGAAAGAGGAAGCCATAGAATCTGTCCTCCATGTGCTCCATATCCTCCGGCAGTGTCTCAAAGGTATTTAGAGGCCATACCTTCTCCTTGTAGCTCTCCCCCTGTTCCTTCCGTGCCTTGGTTATCTTTCCTGCCACCTTGAAATTTCTCATACAGAAGCTTGGTGCTGCTCCCTCCACACGGTCATTTAATGCTTCCCACTGGTATGGGATAACTTCTTTCCTGACCAACTCCATCTCCTGCTTCCAGAAGTTGTCCCTTACCTTAACATTTTTTAAATCCATCGGTCTGCTTGACTGATTCATGATACCCTCCGAATTCCTTATAAGTAAATTAAGATAATTATGGGGTCAAATAATGCAGATATAAGCTGTGCATGCATAAACTCGCATTATCTGACCCCAACCTTTAGTAAAGTATATCATGAGACTGACATGTTGGGAATGGATATTCGGGATAATCCATGTATATTCCGGAAGCATGCTGTTTCCACATACTACGTTGCGTCTATTAATCTATTCAAATTATTTATTATCCTATAATCTCCAACTCCTTGGAATAATTGTTCATAACTGTGACCCCATCCTCAGTTATAAGGCACAAGTCCTCGATACGTACGCCGAACTCTTCCGGCAGGTATATTCCCGGCTCACAGGAAATGCAGCGCCCCGGAGTGAACTTATCAGTGTTGGCTGAGCTTACATCTCCGCTTTCATGTACCTCCATTCCAACGGAATGTCCAAGACGATGGGTAAAATATTCCCCATAGCCCTTCTCCGTAATCAAATCTCTGGCTGCCGAATCCGCGTCGCAGAAACGCTTTCCCGGTCCCATGGCAGCTTCTCCTGCAAGATTGGCATTCTTCACAATCTCATACACCTCTCTCTGTTTGTCCGACGCAGTCTTATAGAAAAAGGTTCTGGTCATATCCGAGCAGTAATCGTCCTTAATACAGCCAACATCAAAGAGTACAACATCACCTTCTGTAATCACTGTATCGTCCGGCTCATGGTGAGGGTTGGCGGCGTTGGCTCCAAAGCATACAATCGGTGTAAATGAATTGCCCTGGGCTCCCAGCTCCTTGTATATTCCCTCAATCTGTGCTGCTACTTCCTGCTCCGTCACGCCGTCATGTATAAGAGCCTTGAATCTGTCCATGGCAAGGTCGTTGATGCGTGAGGCCTCTATCATAAGCTTCCTCTCCTGCTCATCCTTCTCACCCCGCACAGCATCCACATAGCAAGAGGTATTCTTATAGCCTGTGGCGGCACCATATTCCTGAAGCGCAAGAAGGTATTTTGCCGGCATGACCTTATCTATACCAAGCACATCCTCATGGTTCGTATATTCTGCCAGCTGTGCGGCTCCGTCGTCCACATCCGTATGCCATACCACCTTAACATCCGTATTTCCAGAAAGAACGAACAGCTTATTGGCAAATAGCACCGGCTCCCGTCCATCCGCAAGATACAGCGCCCACATTCTTTCAAAAGCATATACCTTCTCCCCTGTCAGATATAAAATTGACGCCGGGTCCCATATAATCATCTGACTGATTCCGTTACTCTTCAAGCGCTCAACCACACGCTTTCTCCGTTCAACATACATATTATTTGAAGTATTCATATCCACTCACACTCCTTATGTCATTTTTAACAGATTATAGCATAGGGCTGGATTATTTTCCATATAAGATTGTTCTGACACTTTTGAAACCCTAATTACTTTCATATCTGTGAGAAAAAATGTTTATATCTGTGAGAGAAAAATATTTGACTTTTTTTCAACGCTGTGATAATCTAATCCGCGAAAATAAAATAAACCAACATAAACGACACAAGTTGTGCTATGCACGTAAATCTGATTACGGTAAATATGTAATACATATTATTTTATCGGATTCGTGAAGCCGGCTTGTGTTTTTTTATGCCAAAAGAAAAGGAGATTTAAGATTATGACTCGTAATCAATTTCAAAGAATGGTATTCGCATTCTTAACAGTACTCGTAACAGTCCACACCTATGTTTTCTACAGCCTTTATGTGGTAAACGGACAGACACTTATGAACATCACACAGGAAAGCAGCGTCCTTAGGGCTATCCGCAGTCAGGGCGGAGTGTACATGTTCGGAAAGATGTGCCCTATCTGGATGGTTGTGCTTGTGGAATTTTGCTTTGCCTATGCGTTGGAAGTTCTGATAGGCAGTCCGTTGTCCTTCCGTCTTGCCTGCCGAAAATTTGACATGAAAACCACTCATCCTATGATTTTTGAAAGTACAGTCATAAACGCAACCGTGGGCATCATGTGCCCTGCCATGAGTCTCATAGCCGCATTCTTGTACTTTCCGTACTATTCAGGCTTTAATATCTGGACACTGCTTGCCAACTGGCTGAAGTTTGTATGCTTTAATTTTCCGTTTGCCTTCTTCACGCAGATGTATTTCATCCAGCCGCTTGTACGAACCGTATTCAGACTTATCTTTGCAAAGGATATTAAGGCAAGAGGTTAATGTGCTTCCTCATCATATGCATAGACATCCCGGAAAAAATATTATGTTTTTAAAGTCCAGTTAGGGTTCGGCATATATATTTATTGCAAGGAGGCGGACCCATGAAAATAAGACAATATATATGGGGAATCTGTTACGGACTGATGCTTACCGGATTTACGGTATATATTATTCTGGATTCCTTTGTAATAAAAAGAATATATTCGGATATCTCTCCCATGAAAGAACAGAGCAAGTCGGATGACATTGAGCCTGAACCGCAGAATATCAGCGATTCCTCTCTGGTAGTTACCGACTGCCTGTATGATGACGAAAACATCAGCATAGTTATTAATAAATACAGGGAGTATGATACCGACATCTATGTTGCTGACATTCAGATAGCATCCTCAGAGTACCTTAAAACCGCTTTTGCCTCAGATGCATACGGGAAAAATGTAACAGAAAAAACCTCCGTAACTGCCGGAAATAATGGTGCAATTCTGGCAATTAACGGAGATTATTACGGAGTACGGGAAAAAGGATATGTCCTGCGCAACGGCATAATCTACCGAAGCAGCGCTTCCGCCAATCAGAAGGATCTTGTAATCTATTCTGACGGCTCCTTCGGCATAATCACCGAAGGTGAAGTATCCACCGATGAGCTGCTTGAAAACGGTGCAATGCAGGTGCTCTCTTTCGGCCCTGCTCTCATTAAAGACAGCAAAATATCCGTAACCAAGAACGAGGAAGTGGGTAAGGCTAAATCAAGCAACCCGCGTACAGCCATTGGAATCATCGATGAACTCCACTACGTTTTTGTGGTGTCCGACGGTCGCACCGATAAAAGTCAGGGGCTGTCCCTGTATGAACTGTCCCAATTCATGCAGATGCTTGGAGTTACCACCGCCTACAATCTTGACGGAGGAGGCTCTTCAACCATGTACTTTAACGGAAATATTATTAATAACCCTACAACAAACGGCAAACGCATTGAGGAAAGGAGTGTAAGTGATATTGTCTACATCGGATATTGATATTCAACACAAAGCAGCAAAAACAGCCTTTGCATATCTGCTGATATCTTTATTCTGCGCATTGTTTGGGGCAGTTTATGAAATGTACAGCCATGGGGTATACTCCTTCTATATGATTTATGCATTTGCGTTTCCGTTAGCCGGCGGCACTCTGCCTTTTTCTGCTTTCAGCCTGCTACGCAACCCAAAATATCCCGGCGCAGTCTCAAAAAGCCTCTATCATTCCGGTATAGCAGCTGTCACTGTAGGCAGCATCCTCCGCGGGATATTAGATATATACGGAACGACCAATCAGCTTGCCGGATTATACTTTTATGTCGGAGGAATTCTTATTATCATAGGTGTTGTGATTTATTACCTTAATTTGATGTTTTCAAATTAATCGATAACAAATCCGGTGCCCCGGTTCCAACATATTCAAGATAAATCGCATGTACTCCGTCCAGTATCCTTACATCAGCTTCACGGTACTCCCAGATATTGGAATTTTCTATCGGAATACAACCAAGAACTTCCCCATCCCATGCTGTCTTAATGTGGAATTCTCCCTTTGCATAGGCTCTTGTCTTAATTCCGATTGCCGACAGATTCTTGCAGTCAAAATACTTAAACCCAATAATGGATGCGTCTGAAATTGCGGTAATATATCCCGGTGTCCTGTCTCCATCAGCTCCATCCTGCATTATGTACGGGTGTCCAATCCCGCCCACATACATCTGCTCCTTATCGCTGAATATGTTGCAGGCAATATAAGCCGGGTATTCGCCCTCTCCCACTAATGGGTCTCCATTTAGCCCGCAGGAAGTAATTTCCGCCTGAATTATCCTGTCGCCGTCAAATTGAAGTTTCTCCGCACAGCCCTGCCTTGAATACCATGTATTGTTGGTATGTCGGTGATAAAAAATATACCAGTCGCCATTTATCTCTATAATGCTTCCATGATTATTGGCACCGTAGGCTGCAGGCTTCGTGGCAGGCTTATATGAATCTATGCCGATATCGCAGTTGCTTACGATAACGCCGCCATAGGTAAAACCGGAAAGCGGATTATCGCTGACAGCGTAGCACAGTTCATGCATTACGACTGAAGAATATACAAAATAGTATTTGCCGTGTCTTTTTCTTATGGAGGATGCCTCAAAAAACTCGTGCCCCTCAAAACCCGTGCCCTTGCTGTAGGAACCGCTTGGGACTACAAATACCGGCTCCTGTATTACAGTGAGCATGTCCTTGTCTAACACCATTACCATGGAACCATGACGTGATGTATCATCCTTCTGACAGAAGCCTGTGTAAAGATATGTCTTATCTCCTTCCGTCAGCACACCCGGGTCGAACTGTGGCTCATCCCCCGGTCGTTCTCCGATTCTCTGTCCATTGCAATCCTTGACATAGCCATAGAAAGCATATGGTCCCTCCGGTCTGTCTGCAACGGCAACGGATACCACCGATACCTTGTCCAACACATAGTAGAGGTAATATCTTCCGTCAGGTCCCACCGTAACATCCGGTGCATAAAGACACATTCTGCCAGCCTGGTTAAGCGGATCCTGCGTCTTTTGATAAATAACACCCTCGTATCTCCATTCACCTAGCTTATCCACCGGTGCAGACCAGCACACATAATCACCGAGACAGAACACATGCCCGTTATACATATCATGTGAGCCGTATACATATACTCTGTCTCCGAATACATAAGGTTCCCCGTCAGGAACATACTCCCATGACGGAAGATACGGATTAAATGCCTGCTTTTTCATCTTACTACCTACCCTTCCCTTTTAATTCTTATACATCATATTGTCTGTTTGTCGAAAACACTACAAGAAATTGACTTTCACCTTCCTCATATCGTTCCTAACGCTCAGTTTATATCTCAGCTCACCATTACATCAAGTAATATATTGCCAAGCCCTGTGCAAAAATTGCGGTCTTTTTGCATCTGCCTCCCTCACTATGAAAGAATATTTTAACATTTTGGAGCATTGACACACATGCCCATTACATCTATAATATATATTACATTCGTAAGATTTATGGAGGAATTTTGAATGAGTAATCTGCCACAGATTTCTGAAGCCGAATTCGAAGTCATGAAAATTGTATGGAAACATGCCCCCATCAATACCAATGAAATAACAGATAAATTATTACAGACCACAAGCTGGAGTCCAAAGACAATACAGACACTTATCAAACGTCTTGTAAACAAGGGGGCGCTGGCTTATGAAAAGCAGAGCCGTGTATTTGTTTATACTCCGGTAGTTAAGGAAAATGAATATATTAATCAGGAGAGCAAGTCTTTTTTGAAACGATATTATAACGGAGACATTACTGCCATGCTGTCTGCCTACATGGAAAGCGACAGCCTGTCCGAAGCTGAAATAGACACCCTCCGCTCCCTTCTTTCCAAAGAGCGTCAAGTACAATCCTCAAAGTGTAACAGCTAATCGAATAAAAAGGAGACAATTAACGCGGCTGATTTTATGATACGATTTTTATGTCCCCTCCAATACCTCTTCCCATTCTTGTGCTGTTAATCGAGGTGTATGCCATGTCTCCTCTTTATTATTTTCTGACGGAATAATCCGATTGGATACATACTGTACCCCTCCATTGTCTAAAGGACGAACCACCACCTCATGTGAATACACT
This sequence comes from uncultured Clostridia bacterium, assembly GCA_945836135.1. Taxonomy (GTDB): domain Bacteria; phylum Bacillota; class Clostridia; order Lachnospirales; family Lachnospiraceae; genus CAG-882. The sequence continues at coordinate 15,340 of CAMAKT010000040.1, forward strand.
TTGGAATCCCCGGCATAAGGAAATACCACGTTGACTGTAAGTGTAATTGTTCCATCACTGTTTTTTGAATATCCGATTACCTCCGGGTACGGATGCTCCGGGTACTCCACCTCATAAAGCCCTCTCGGCCTATATTCATAGGTCGCATCCTCTGAATAATAGATTGTTTTTGACTGCAAAGTTTCACTATCAATATTGAAATATGTCATGATAACATTTTCAAATTCCTCCCTCGGAATTCGATAAACAGCACTGCCTCCCATATTGTCACCGGCAGCATATGACATATATTTCCCGTACACTTTGGGATATAAAATGTCATACATATCATAAAAATTTAATTCGCCAAAATCATCTTCGCTCCAGTCCACAAGGAACATATTATTCCGCTTGTAGCTGATTGGCAGAAGATATTTCCGGTTCAACTCCCTGCAGGTTTCATCCAAGGGTTGCACTCTCAACGCAGTATATTCCACTGCTTCACCTAACGTAAGCACATCCAATTCTTCCGAAAACCAGTCACCGGAAAACATAAGATAACCCTCTTCAGTATATTCCCAGCGATTTGCCTGATAGCTTCCTGTAGATTCTCTTCGCATTTTTCCGTTATCATACCTGTAATAGTTTCTGGTTACATCTACATTTCCATCCTTTGTTTGCAAATCATATTTTATTAATCCGCCCAAATAGTCGACTTCAATAATGGTTATATGGCTTTCTTCCCGTGCTTCCACCATTTTACAGAATTGCACCACCTTGTCAGCTTCAGTCATATCAATTTGATTCTTGCTGTCTACTGCCGGATACCCATTTTTTCCAAATTGATTTATGATACTGCGGGTCATTTCCAAATCAACATCTCTTTTCTCGTCTGCTGCTTTTTCATATATATCCAGACAGCATTCTATAATCTTCTCTATGTTCGGCTCTCCATACTGCTCTGCCAATTGCACCTCGCTTGTTGTTTCAACCACTGCTGTCTCCTCTTGCGTTGTACCACTACATCCTGTAAAACATAACGTTATCATAATGCTAATTGCCATTAATTCTCTCTTCCAAAACCATACTGTCTTTTTAATTAACATATCTGTTTTCACCTCTTCATATTTCATTTTCAATGAATGTTTTTGCCCAATTCAATATTACATTTGTAAGATTTTAGGGCAAAAGAATTTGTTCTAACAGCTACAACATTTACCTAAATATTACTTCTGTAAGATTTACATGTCAAGCCCTTCTTTAACAGGTGTCGCTTATTACACCTTGAATTTCCTTAATTTTAAAGAAATATTGCTGTTTTTCATGTATTTTTACCTCAACCTTCCACCACATCTTGGACAGTGAGTTCTTAGCAATGTGCCCCTGCCCATCATGCCTTCACAATATGGGCAAAAACCAATTCTT
>CAMAKT010000041.1 GCA_945836135.1 uncultured Clostridia bacterium
TAAAAAAGTCATGGCAGTATATTCGCCTACCGCACACCTTATATACATATTAATAAGCCTGTATAGGGACAATGTATAGACAGCACTTCCTATAAGTGCAGCTTTATTATTCTTTATTATTCCCTTAAAGCAAAAATACGATATTAGACATGTTGCAATATTGACGAGCAATGCATAAGCCACATATGAAAAACGGATACTGAAACCCATAATTCTAAGTATAGCCGGAATGTACAAAAACAAATCACCATAAAACACCGATACGGCATATCCGTTTCCGTTAAGCCAGTTAGGCTGTATCTTTGCAGGAAGTTGTCCTGTCAGAATCGAATCCTTGATACCCTCAATCCTCAGCAGATGAAATCTAAGGTCATGCCCCTCCACAAGATAAGGGACAAACAATGCAAGGGACGACAGGAAAACGACTGACGTCAGCACTGCTATTGTAGTCTTGGTCTCCGCATCAAGAGTCTGCTTTCTTCTTATTCTCCAAAGCCATATTCCGTCCACCACAGCCGAAATAACAACTATCAGAAAAAGTGTCATCATTTCATCGCTGTGATTTTCACATACCTTTACTGAACCGACTTTCAGATTACCATCACCGGAATAAAATACTTTAACCCGCAGATAATCGGTTGCCTGTGTTAAAAGTACTTTGATTTTGGCTACTTTATAGAAAGGTTCAAGAACGGCATTGGTTGTGACAACCTGGTCACAGCTCTCCTCCAAGAAGCCGCTTACAGCATTCTCAATATCCACATAGGCTATATTGCCGTTTCCGGTGGTTTCATAGTCAAGGAGTATATCATATGTTCCGGCAGGAAGCGACATATAATCCACATAGAAGAAATCCATTGCCTGATGTTCCTCAACCTCCACATAGGAGGAACCGGCATTCTCCACATATCGTCCGCTCTGCAGCACAAAGCAATCCGGCGTGTACCCTATGGTCTTATTGGGAATAAAAAGCTTAACCGCAAAAAACAAAAACAGTATAAGTTCTATAAGCACAACAACGCAAAATCCTTTATGTGCTTTCAATTTACTGATTCTCTTCATAAACTCCTCCGTAAATCTCCATCATTCTCTTTGCATTTTTCTCCCTGTCAAAAAGAATCTTAGCATGTTTTACTGCTGCCTCAGTCATCTCATCCAGTCTCTTGTCCCCGTTATCGCACATCTCAAATATTTTCATCACATAGAATGCCAGCATATATGGGGCATCATGCTGGTACACAAAGCCTTCCTGCCCATCCTTAAGCATATTGCCCACACCACCTACAAGGGATGCAACACATGGAACGCCAAGAATCATTGCCTCACCAAGGGAATTAGGTGAATTCTCTATCGAAGACGGTGAAACAAACACATTGCAGCTTAAGTACTGCTCTTTCATTCCCTCAGGCTTAAGCGGCGGCAGAAAATGTACATTATTCTCAAGTTTATACCTTTTGATAAGCTCATCAAGATATTTCTGGTAGTTTTTCTGTCTGATTCTCTGCTTGAAGCCACTGTTGTTGAGCCTGACTCCACCTGCCACCTTCAATGTCGCATCAGGATAAAAATTCCTTATATTGGCAAGTGCCTCAATCATATAGTGTAATCCTTTAATCGGATAATATCCCTGAGTTACGAAAATGGTGTGCCTGCTGCAACCGTTATAATTCCAACGGCTGCCATCATAAAAATCATTTCTCAATATCTCGGAACAGTAGTGATATTCGGCTTTAGGATTAATTAACCGGGTACACATTCTGTCCCAGTCAGTTCTCCCTATTACATGTCCCGCACCCTTTATGGTATCCTTCTCCATCAAACCACGCTTGCGGTATTTTCTCCTATCCATGAAAAGATTATCCATCTTCAGAATGTCCCTGAAGGTAAAACCATATCTTACCTTAATCGGAATGTCAGCCATATAATGTCTTGCATACACACTAGTAAGTCCCTGTATGGACACAACAGTCCTTTCAGGGCAGTGAAAGGCCTTAATCATTGAATAAGCATGGTCATATTCCGTACCTGCAATATGTACCACATCAGGCTTAACTCTTGATAATATCTCTTCCAGCCTCTCCGTAACCTTAGGATTATATTTGTACGGCTTATCTTCATCCTTGTAAAAGCCAAAATACGGAGTACCGTCAAGGTCCCCCTCAATAGTGTCCTTTACGCTGTACTGTGGAAAGGCAATTGCCAGACTGATATCTGTATTTTCCCGCCTCATCAGCGCTGTTATTGAATTGTACAGCCCGTCTATCCATCCCTCCTTAACCTGAACAGGCAGACCTGCATCAGTACAAATGCGTGGAATAGGCGCATTGATAAGCCATAGAACCTTCATAATGTAAATCCTCCATTTTTATTTAACGAAAATCAAACTTGCTGCTGGTATAAGAACTCCAGTCAATTGGTTCAATCATCGTCGGATTATATAAAAGCAGCACCGCATCCGGTTGCGACTGCTTGATATAGCTTTTGATGCTTCCGGTAAATGAAGATACATCAAGCAGTTCCACTGTCCCATACTGTTGCGCGAAATAAGGTCCGAAATTGTTGCCGAAGGAATCACGGAGTATCAGAATTTTCTTATCCGGATTTGCTGCCTGCTCATTTTCAATCACCGCTACATACTTGCGAAGCGTGACGTAAGAGCTGTAGGCATCCATCTCGTAATAATCCGTAATCTTAAGCATACTGTAATCAATAAACACATCCTCAAAAGAACCTGTTACATCAAGGTTCTTCTCCGGCATGACCAGATGATATTTCATATCATTATCCGGATACAGAATCTCAAAATCCTCCGGCGAAGCCTTGCTCAGCGTCACTCTTCGTCCATAGCTTCCAAGGAACACATCCTCATAAATCCTGCTGGTGTAATTATTCAAATCAAAAAGCTCCGGCGTGTATTCATAGCCATACAGTTCACTAAGTCTTCCTGCCACCCTTCCACACGCCCATACAGCCGACTTGGCATTCCAGTGATGGTCGGTATAGTAGAACATATCATAGTGACTGATGCCGTCCTGCTCCTCAAAATCGCGAAGGTCAATATAATCCACCTTCTCCTCTTCAAGCCTGTCTAACAGCTTGTCCGCGTTGGCATTTGAATTGTCCGCAATGCCCAGAGGCAGCTCATCATTCCCCACGTCCACCTTGAAAGGAACCATGACATACATAAGCTTAATATCCATCTCACTTAAGAAGTCACGAAACTGCGTGATACTGTCAACAATTTCCTCAACATCCTGCTTAGGACATACACAGGTAAGATGTCCATTGCGCAGAGTTATGACTGCATCATAATCCTGCTCCTGAACCTTCCAGCCAATCAGACTCTCATACCCTGCTGCAAGCTCAGTAAATTTTGTCTGCATCGGAAGACCGTCCGTGGTGTACCATTCCGCCTGGCTCTCAATCTTTCCCACAATTCCGGTATATCTGTCCATCAGACTCTTTTTGCTGTCCGCCGCCACATACAAATCCTTTTCATCATATGGATATATCTCTGCCCAGTCGATATTAACCGGCCGGGAGTTATCCTCATCAGCCGTCACATCATTGTCCCCCTCAAGAAAAAATGCAACAAAGTCATTATATATTCCAAGTTTCTCATACAGCACATTCTTCACAGCGATACGAGCTACGATAAAAATAAGCATCAGGAACAGAATACCCATACATAAATATGCCGTAACCTTGTACAGCACATTCACCTTCTGTGTCGTACTGTCCGTGTTTTTTGTATCTTTTTCCAAGTTATTCATTACACTGCCCCTTACTAGAAATTCAAATAAATAAACGGATTATAGGTTGCCTTGATACATATAAGCACCGAAACCACAAATACCGCCACCATGCATACACAGGCCACCACATTTTTAATCACAGGTCGTTTAGAAAGCATAGTGCCCACACGCCCCACAATCGGGAACGAGAAAAGTACCGCTGCCACAAACACCACCGCCGAATTGCTGATACAGTCAACAAAGATGCTGTCCACAAGCCCCGTTGCGCCTATTCCAAACATATTTCCCATATAGCTCCACGCCGCCGTGAGGTTATCCGCACGGAACAGCACCCAGCCCAATATCACAAAGAACATGGTGTATATATGCATATACCAGCCCTGCTTTTTGTGAAAGCCTGTAAGCTTCTCAAACATTAGCAGAACAAAATACAAAAGGCCCCAGCATATAAAGGTCCAGTTGGCTCCATGCCACACACCTGTAAGGAACCATACCACAAAAATATTCCATATATTTCTTGCCTTGCTTACCCTGTTGCCACCCAGCGGAATATACACATAGTCACGGAACCATGTGCTGAGGGTAATATGCCATCTTCTCCAGAATTCGGTAATAGACTTTGAAATATAAGGATAGTTAAAATTCTCAAGGAAATGAAATCCGAACATTCTTCCAAGACCTATCGCCATATCTGAATATCCCGAAAAGTCGAAATAAATCTGCAGAGTGTATGCCACGGCTCCAAGCCAAGCCATCGCCACCGACATCCCCCCGGTGGTTCCAAAGGCTATATCCGCCACCTTACCCACATAATTGGAAATCAGTATTTTCTTTCCAAGGCCCACAACAAATCTTGCGAAGCCCTCAGCAAAGTCCTTCTCATTCTCCCTGCGGTTCTCAATTTCATCGGCCACAGTCTCGTACCTTACAATAGGACCTGCGATGAGCTGTGGAAACATTGAAACATACAGCCCCACATACAAAATATTCCTCTGCACCTTTGCAGTACCATAATATATATCGAACACATATGACATTAACTGAAAAGTAAAAAAAGATATTCCGATTGGAAGAGCTATATTAACGATAATACTGTCATTATGAATCAGATAACTTATATTGGTTGTAACGAAGGTGAGGTATTTGAATACAAACATAAGTCCCAGATTATATATCACGGAAAAAACAACCGCCGCCTTCATGCCGCGCCTGCTGCCTCTGCTTTTCATATTGTCCAGCCACAACCCCACAGCCCAGTTGACGATTATGGAAAGCATCATTGCAAATACAAATACAGGCTCCCCCCAGCCATAAAAGAACAGGCTGGCAAGCAGCAGAACAACATTGCGGAATCTCCTCCCCTTAAAAAACGGATTATAATAAACGGCGATTACCACCGGAAAAAACAAAAACAAAAATACGGTTGAAGAAAAAACCATTTCCAACAAATTCCTTTCATAGGGCAATATTACCCACTTTGCATTAGATTATACCCTATTTACTTATATTTGGCAATCAAAAGAGCCGACAAAAAATGTCAGCTCTTTACACATTACCATATTTTCATCTCATTTTAGAACTCAAGCTGGTCCACCGCACGATACTTGTGGTCGGTGTGAAGCAGATGATGGGATTCAGGAGATAAAGGTTTGCCAAGGAATTCCTTGTATATTGTGTGGATTTCAGGATTGCAGTGGCTGAAACGGATATTCTTGTTTTTGTCAAGCTTGTACAGCTCCTTAGCTCTGTCCTCCGCCATCTCAATTCCGTCATGTATCGGCTGTCCGCCGCCTCCCACGCAGCCTCCCGGACATGCCATAACCTCTACGAAGTCATATTCCGCCTCTCCGTGCTTAATAGCTTCAAGAAGCTTCCTTGCATTGCCAAGTCCATGAACCGTCGCCGTTCTGACCTTAGTTCCCGCAACGTCAAATACCGCCTCCTTCCATGGTCCCTCGCCCAGCCCACGAACCTCACAGAAAGCATCCGGGTCCGGATTTTCACCTGTCACAAGACAGTATGCCGTACGCAGTGCTGCCTCCATAACGCCACCTGTGGCTCCGAAAATAACACCTGCACCGGAATATTCTCCTAAAGGTGAGTCAAACTCCTCCTCCGGAATGGCAAGAGGATACACACTCTCTGCGCGAATCATGCGCACAAGCTCTCTGGTGGTAAGAACGATGTCAACATCCTGACCGAATCCCGCGTCCGCCATCTGAGGCATAGCAGCCTCAGCCTTCTTGGATACGCATGGCATAATGGACACCGAGCAGATTCTTGCCGGGTCGATATCAGCCTTCTTTGCAAAATAGCTCTTGACCACCGCTCCGAACATCTGCTGTGGTGACTTTGCCGTTGAGAGATGGTCGACAAACTCAGGATACTGGGACTTTACGAAGCGGACCCATCCCGGACAGCAGGAGGTGAACATAGGGAACTTATTAAGATTCCTGTTCTTAAGTTTCTCTATAAACTCCGTGCCCTCCTCCATAATGGTGAGGTCTGCGGAAAAGTTCGTATCAAAAACATAGTCAAAGCCCATGTGACGAAGGGTGGCAGCCAGTCTCTTCTCAGTGGCCTGGGCGTTGGTCATTCCAAGCTGCTCTCCCCATGCTGCCCGCACTGAAGGAGCTACCTGAACCACTGTAATCACATTCGGATCATTAAGAGCAGCAAATACCTTATCCGTATCGTCACGCTCTCTTAATGCCCCCACAGGACAATGGGTAATACACTGTCCGCAAATGGCACAGTCAGCATTTTCAATCGCCCGGTTGCCCGCCACATTGACCGTTGTTCGTCTTCCGGTATTGACCACATCCCATACACTTAGGCTCTGCACCTTATCGCATATCTGTATACAGCGCATACACTTTATACACTTGGTGTTGTCGCGAATCAGAGGGAAATCCTTGTTCCAAGGTGTATTCTCAAGCTCCTCCTTGAACGGAACATCAATAATTCCCAGATTATTGGAGATTGTCTGCAGTGAGCAGTTTCCACTTCTGACACAGGTTGCACAATGGCAGTCATGCTGTGAGAGAATAAGCTGTACGTTCATCTTGCGGATTTCACGCACCTTCGGGGAGTTGGTGAATATTTCCATTCCCTCCTCCACCTTGTTGTTGCAGGCTGTGATAAGCTTGTCCTTGCCCTTAAGCTCAACCACACATACACGGCATGCCGCAATCTCATTGATATCCTTAAGGTAACAAAGATGCGGAATATTGATTCCGATGCTTGCCGCCGCATTCATTATTGTCGTACCTTCCGGAACGCTCACGCGTCTGTTATTAATTGTCAAATTTACCATATTGCTGCTCTGCCTCCTTTGAATTTGCCATATCCGAAGTGGTCGCAGCGCAGGCATCTTGATGCCTCCTGACACGCTTCTTCCTCACTCATGCCGCACTCGAATGGTTCAAATCCGCATTTGCGTTCTCCGGCTTCCTTCTCCGACAAATTCACACGTCCGCATGCCGGCTTATCATCAAGACTTGCCGACGGAATATCCACATCAACGCTGATAAGGTGATGATATCCAAGATATTCGTCAATATTGGCTGCTGCCACCTTGCCTGCCGCAATGGCGCGGATAACCGTGGCAGGACCGGTTACACAATCGCCGCCTGCGAATACACCCGGAAGGTCTGAAATCTCACTGTCAGCCATTGCCTTGATATTGCCGCGCTTAACCGGAATTCCTGCCTCCTCAAAATGTCTTGTCTCAATGCCCTGTCCGATGGCAACAACAACGATATCGCAAGGTATTCTCACCTCATCCTTAGCAGAATCCACCGGACGCGCCCTTCCCCAGGCATCAATCTTGCCGATAATCTGCGGCTTAGCCCAGAGAGCCTTTACATTGCCCTCCTCGTCGGACTCTATTCTCACAGGGGCATGAAGCTCATAGAGCTCGCAGCCCTCCTCAAGTGCTCCGTCAACCTCCTCCGGAAGTGCCGTCATATCAAGCTTGCGTCTTCTATAGGCTATGATTGACTTCTTAGCACCCAGACGCACAGAGGAGCGCACACAGTCCATGGCGACATTGCCGCCGCCGATTACTACTACCGTCTTCCCCGTAAAATCAGGCATTCTTTCATGTCCAATATCATTGAGTAGCTCCACAGCCGAAATAACGCCCTTGCTGTCCTCGCCCTCAATGCCCACCTTCTTATCCTGATGGGCACCTATGGCAATATATACTGCATCATACTCCTCGCGAAGCTGCTTAATCGTAATGTCCTCACCAATCTTGGTATTGTACTTAACCTCTATTCCCGTAGAAAGAATCGCATCCAGATCCTCCTGCAGTCTCTCCCTCGGGAAACGGTAGTTCGGAATACCGTAGCGGAGCATACCGCCAAGCTTCGGCTTCATCTCGTATACCACACATTTATGTCCCATGAGAGACAAAAAGTATGCCGCCGAAAGTCCACCCGGACCGCCTCCAACAATGGCTACCTTCTTTCCTGTAGGCTCACCACACTCCGGCACAGGAACCTTGCCCGCATGGTCAACGGCAAATCTCTTAAGCCCTCTTATATTAATAGAGCTGTCAATCATATTACGGCGGCATCTCGCTTCGCACGGATGCTCACATATAAGCGCACATGCTGTCGGGAAAGGATTATCCTTTCTGATGAGCTTCACCGCATCGGCATATCTGCCCTCTCCCACTAAAGCTACATATCCCGGAATATCCACACCGGCAGGACACAGAGCCACACATGGTACCGGCTGTGTAATATGATATGTGCATTTACCGGTCTTAATATGTGCTATATAATCCTCTCTGAAGCCCTCAAGACCTCTAAGTACCATACCTGCCGCCTCATATCCGATGGCACAGTCAGCAGAATTATTAATGTCCCTCGCAAGCTTCTCAATGACATCCAGAGTCTCCATGTCTGCCTTTCCGTCAAGCACATCCGATATAAGATTGGCAAGCTGCCCCAAGCCCACACGGCATGGAACACATTTACCGCAGGTCTGTGCATGGCACAAACGCAGAAAATTAAGTGCCAGATCCACAGGGCATATGCCAGGAGGACTCGCAATAATCATACGCTCAAGATCCTTATAAAGGCTCTCCACCGTCTGACCGGCCACATTAGGTGTAGCAATTTTAAGTCTGCTCATATAACCTCATTTCTGTTGTAAGAACAACTGTTAAACTTTCTTTATTTACCCAGGTATCATCATAAGTGATTTAACGTATTAAAGTCAATGAAAGATAAATAATAGACAATCTTACATTTACTTTCGTATTGACTCTATTGCCTGATATATATTTAACATGCCGTAGCCAAAGAGAGGGTCGGGATAGCGGTGTCCCTGCTGTCTTACAGCACCGCTCACCAGAAAGTTCTTGACGGTGTATGAACGCATATATGGATAGAAACCGCGGACAATTCCATACTCAAGAATAAGTGCTGCCCCTCCTCCTGCGATAGCTGCTGCCACGCTGCTTCCCGTGCGCTGCCCATAAGAGTTTCTGCCGTCTGCTAGGGGACACAGCACATTGACCCCCGGTGCCACGATATCCGGCTTGATTCCCGAAGATGCCATTCTCCCCCTTCCGCTTCCGATGTATATGCTGCCATCCCGGTGATTATATGCTCCCACAGTTATAGGCACCGCGGCATTCCCCGGGTCTGTGATGGTGTTATAGGGGTCAGGCTGGAGAAAATATGTGTCCGACCACATAAATTCTTTATTTGAGAGCCACATATTGAACCCACCTGACAGAATACTGTCACCATAGGCACGTATTGTCCATATACCCGCAGAAGGGTTAATAAATCTTAAGGCAACAAAATTAAGCCCCGACACAGGCTGATTCACCCCGTAAAAGACTTCTATCTGCGTACCCTCCAGTATGAAACGCAACGTAATCCTCTCATTTACCTTCGGCGGAACCCTCTGCTCAACTCTTCCAATGGGCGACACGAAATCCAACGAGAACACCTCCGGCGGTTCCGACCACAGGCCGCACCAGAATCCTTTTTCATTTTCCCCAACCCTTATCTCTATAGGGATATACTCCGCATCCGGCATTAGTCTTCCGTTGAAATGCAGTCTGCTGTTGGCGTAATTCCCGGTGCATACGGCAATGCTTCGTCCTATATTTCTGCCTATATTGTCAATAAAATCCGATAGAACCGAGCTTCCCATGTGGGAGGAAATATTGGTTCCCAGTCCGATAATAATGGATATTGGCTTTCCCACCTTATTGGCATAATCCTCAAGAAAACGTATACCCAGAATAATATCAGTCTCAGAATAGCACAGCGCGTTGTCATTTATAAGATAAAATGACCTTAAATATTCTTTTGCTTCTTTAAGCTTCACCACCACCAACCCCGCTCCCGGTGCCGCCCCAGTAAAGCCCTGTGCGAAATTCTCCTGTCCCGCCGCCAGCCCGGCAATCATTGTCCCATGTCCGTCAGGAACATCCGTGACCGGTACAAGTTCAAGAGGATTGTCTGAAGCGAGAGCTTCATTAATCATATTCTGAGTGTATACATGCCCGTATGGTGCAAGGTTCTCTATCTCCCGGTCACGGTTAACCACTCCGCCCTCTTCAAGTCCCGGTGTCTCCTGTGTCTGATCCCATATTACCTCAATGGAGCTGGTTCCGTCCTCCCGCAAAAAAGCCTCATGATTGTACATTATTCCTGTATCCACAACCCCAATCAGCGTTCCGTTCCCACGCAGGGACAGAAAAGGCTGCTCCCTAACCTGCATTATCCCCGCCTCCCTCATGGCGCCATAATCCTGTACGCCGTATACAAGAGGAAAAGAGGTGTACCCATATTCTCCATAGGCCACCTCTCCTGCTTCATCCATATTCACATGTAAAATTCCCCACCTGTCATCAATGGGCGTCATGCAGTAATCCTTAATCCCCGTATTCACCAGCCACTGCTCACTAGAGCGGCGGTACAGCAGATCGACGTAATTCTCTCCGGTAATGTATTTGCTGCAATTATCCATATATCCTCTATAAAAAATAATTGCTACATTATATGCTCCTACCCCGGCAAAAATCCCATGGTTCTTGTCTCAATAAGCGGGCCTCCGGTTTTCTCAATATAAGCTCTTGTGATTGTAACCTTGCCTATATTATTGTCCTTCGGAATCTCGTACATAATATCAAGCATGAAGTCCTCAATAATTGAACGCAGTGCTCTCGCTCCCGTCTTGCGTTCCAACGCCTTCTCAGCTATTGCCTCCATGGCATCATCATCAAATTCAAGCTTAACCTCGTCTAATTCAAGAAGCTTTTCATACTGCTTAAGTATAGCGTTCTTCGGCTCCTTTAATATCTTAACGAGCATATCCTTAGTGAGTGCTTCCAGCGTGAACACCACAGGAAGACGTCCTAAGAACTCCGGAATCATACCGTATTTTCTTAAGTCCTCTATGGTAACCTTGGATATGAGATTTTCTTCCTTGTCGTACTTGTCCTTAAGGTCAGCCATAAAGCCTATGGATGCCTGCTTGTTAAGTCTCTCCTTGATAATTTCCTCAAGGTCAGGGAAAGCTCCGCCGCATATAAAGAGAATATTGCGGGTGTTGACTGTCACTAAAGGAACCATTGCATTCTTGCTGTTAGAGCCAACAGGAACTTCAATGTCCGCTCCCTCAAGAAGCTTTAACATTCCCTGCTGTACGGATTCACCGCTGACATCACGGCTGTGTGTCTCCTTCTTCTTGGCAATCTTGTCTATCTCATCAATAAAAATTATTCCCTGCTCTGCCTTATCCACGTCATTGCCTGCAGCGGCTAATAGCTTTGATACTACGCTCTCAATATCATCACCGATATAGCCTGCCTCTGTAAGTGAAGTGGCATCGGCAATGGCAAGAGGTACGTCAAGTAATCTTGCCAGAGTCTTAACAAGGTATGTCTTACCGCTTCCCGTAGGTCCGATCATAAGCATATTGGATTTTTCGATTTCTATGGAGTCCATGGTGTCTGTGGCAACTCTCTTATAATGATTGTATACCGCCACGGATATTACCTTCTTGGCATACTCCTGTCCTATGACATACTCGTCGAGCTTCTCTTTAATCTTGTGGGGAGCAGGGATATCCTTCAAATCAATAAGAGGAACTCTCTTCTCGCCCGCTTTCTTTTTCTTAATCTTCTGTCTCTCCGGAATCTCCCCCGTCAAGTCAGCCATATTCATAAAATGAATTCCCGGAATGTCCTTGGTGAACTTCATCATATCATCATAATTGAAATCCCCCTTCATGATGGTATCCATGGAACGCTGCATACAGTCTGCGCACACATACATTCCCTGTCCCATCTGAATCATCTTTCCTGCTTTACTCTCGGGACGTCTGCATATCGAACAGACCTTTTCGTATTCATCGTCATTGTTATCTGTGGTATTTTTAACATCTTCCGCCATATCTTACTCCTTCTTTTCCTTCCATATCGGTCTCAGCCACAATATATATCGGTCTGTTCTTCACCTCGAGGTATGTCTTTGCCAGATACTGTCCGAACACACCCATAAAAAACAACTGCAGGCCACCGATAAATGTAATAATGCATGTCATGGAAGCCCAGCCCGCAACCGGATCTCCAAATGCGAATTTGCGCACAACTATGAAAATCACGGCAATAAATGCTATCATACAGAACAACAATCCAATGAATGATGCAAATACAAGAGGTGTTGTGGAAAATGCGACTATTCCCTCTATACTATACTTAAACAAAGACCAGAAATTCCACTTGGTCTGACCTGCAACTCTCTCAACATTCTCATATTCTATCCATTTTGTCTTAAAGCCTACCCATCCGAACATTCCCTTAGAGAAGCGGTTATATTCCTTACATTCAAGCAGTGCATCAACTACCTTCCTGCTCATCAGTCTGAAATCCCTCGCTCCGTCCACTACCTCTGTCTTAGACATCTTGCCCATCAACTTATAAAACATTCTTGCAAAAAATGAGCGTATCGGTGGCTCTCCCTTGCGTGTTACACGACGGGCTGCCGCACAGTCATAGCCTTCCTTCGTTACTGCTTCATACATCTGCTCCAAAAACTCCGGCGGGTCCTGCAAATCAGCATCCATAATTGCAACATAATCACCATCCGCATGGGCAAGTCCTGCATACATCGCCGCCTCCTTGCCAAAATTTCTCGAGAAAGACACATATTTCACCATAGAATTACCTGCGGCAAGCTCTTTCATTACCTCCAGCGTATTGTCTTTTGAGCCATCATTAACCAGTACCACCTGGAAATCAACATAATTCATTCCGGCAACGACTTTCTCTAACTCCTCCATAAACTTTGGGAGTGCTTCACTTTCATTATAGCATGGTACAACAACCGATATTATTTTTCTCATAGTACGCTCCATAAAAAAAATTTAATATAAACAGTATACACAACAACCCGTTATAATGCAAGAAAAAGCAGATATGGTATTTTAGTGCCATATCTGCTTTTCATACTTGGTTTGCTTCGCTTATCTTCACCTGCTGCTGTCCGGCTTCTGTGTAAGTGTTACGGATACCGTTTTCTCAGCAAAGTTACCGTTCTCAAGATGATAATAGGTAATGTCCACGGTCTCTCCCACTTCATAATACTGCATAGTGTTTACAAGAGTCTCCCATGAATCAATGGTTTTACCATCGAAGCTTGAAATAACATCATTGACCTGAAGTCCTGCCTGCTCTGCCGCGGAATTCTCAGAAACGCTCTTAATAAGAACGCCCTGTGGCCATCCGTACAAGCTTGATATATCCGCTGTAACACTCTTTCCTGTGACTCCAAGGTATCCTCTTTCATCATTATCAAGCGCAACCCTTGTTGTCCATGTTGAAAGGTCGTCAATAATATCCTTTACAGACTCTATCGAGATGGCATAACCCATACCTTCAACACTTGTATCAGACATCTTGACCGAATTAATTCCTATTACCTCGCCCTGTGCATTGAAAAGTGCACCGCCACTGTTGCCCGGATTAATTGCGGCATCAGTCTGAATAAGATTTTCATACACAACATTATCAACCGTAAGACTCTTTTCAACTGCACTTACAATACCGGTTGTAACCGAAATTCCATAACCCGCCGCATTGCCGATTGCAATTGCCGCCTCACCGACCTCAATATCTGTGGAAGAGCCCAGCTTTGCAGCAGATATTGCTGCCATCGTATCGCTGTCAATATCCTCCAGTTTTATTGCGACTACAGCCAAATCGCTTCCACTCTTCATGCCCTTAATTACCGCATCTACAGTTGTGTCATTGCAGAAAGTAACCTTAAGATTATTTACATCATCAACAACATGTGCGTTTGTCACTACGAGGAGCTCAGTATCATTAGAGCCAATGATAATTCCCGAGCCGCTGACAGCTGCCTCGTATGACTGTGAATAATTGCCCCACAGTCCAAATCCGAATGAGTCGCTTGTTATTGTCTGTGTTCCGCTGATTGCAACCACGGAGCTTATAACATTGGATACAATATCAGATACATCAATTACCGTTGCCTGTATCTGTCCGCCGGTGGCGGATACACTGGTCAGATTTGAGCCTGACGCGTAGTTATTTTTGATATCCTGAGCAATTGACTCCATTGACAGGTAATTATCCTTGATTTCCTCCGCAATTCCTGCAATAGCCTCATCAGACATATTATCTGCATCAGTCTTTATAGGAAAATTAAGATATCCCGCATACATTGTTCCATAACAGGATGCACCTGCTACTGCTCCTAAAAGTACAGCACATGTGGTATTTCTAAGTGCCTTGTACACAAATCCATGCTGTTTTTTCTCCTTTTTACAGCTTTCCTTATGCTTCTTCTCCTTTTTATTCTTCTTTTCGAAAGTTGCATCATTGATGTCGGTAAATGACGGCTGAACATAAGATACTGATTCATATGCTGCGGTCTCGTCCACTACTGCCTCGTCTGTAGCGGTTGTAGTATTATCTGCTGTATTATCTGCTGTATTATCTGCTGTTAAACTAACCATCTCCTGTTCACCCCCAGGGTTGTTTGAAACCTCCTCTTCATTATTCGTATTGTAGCCAAATTCATTGTCATTCATGTTATCCATAATCGTATACCTCCATTATTCGTCCATATTAAAGTTTTCTTCGCTTTTCTTATCTTTATGAGTACAATATAGCAACGAATTGTGTTCAAATTGTGATAGAAAAATGAAGAAGAAATGTTTTTTATTTTCCCCCACCGCTAATCCGACTCTCCCCGTTTGAATAGTCTATCGCAATGCCATCCTGCACATTATATATAAATACACAGAAACTCAGCCTTTGTGCTGCATCAAGAGATAAACATTCCATCAGTACTCCGTCTGCGACGAGATTGCTGCCATCAAATATCGGAGTTACCCTGTACATAACCTTCACCGTATCGTCTGCTTTCAGCAGGTCATATACCTGTTTTTCAAGTTCAAGCATATCCAGATTGAACTGCCTTGTTCCGGTAATTAGATTTCTCTCGTCATCGTTGAGCCCCGAAATCGCATACATCAGCAGATGGCATCGATTATACAGATACATATCCTGAATTATATTCTTGTCATATTTAACTGTATGCCATCCGCTGGGCTTTATATGCCCTATCGGTCCTCTTTCTTCCTGCGGCATACCCGCCTGCGAGAACTGCCCCATACAAGTTCCGCATCTTCCAAGCTCATCAAGCTCCGATAAGTATATGAAATCATCCCCATCGTAATTCCTGATATTCTCATTAAAATATGGAACATTATTATTTACTATATAAAAATCTGTCCCCGAATATTCGGGAATATCAATACTTCCCACATCGACAGCATAGTCGCTTACCTGCAGGGCTTCCTGTATCTCCGCTGATTGTGCCTCTGTCGGCATCTGCTCTGCAATCTGCTTATCAGATGACCCTGCCGTCCCCAACAATACCAGCGTAAGCAGCGTCACGAATATCCATTTTCTCTTTTTCTTCATGTTGTTGCTTGCACCTCCCTATTTATATGGAAAACAGCCCTATTTATTCCCCATAAATAGAGCTGTCTCATCAGTCATTTATCGTTACATATCGCTTCACGCTTAAAGGTGCAGTACCCTCTCTCTGATTTCCTGTGTTCTGCCCTGGTTCCAGAACTGTGTTCCTATGTAACCGCAAGTACGTCGGGCTACATTGAGAGCGTTCTGGTCCCTGTTTCCGCACTGTGGACACTCCCAGACAATCTTCTTGTCCTCATCAACTACGGTCTGAATCTCCCCGCTGAAACCACACTTCTGGCAGTAGTCACTCTTGGTATTAAGCTCGGCGTACATAATGTTCTCATAAATGAACTTAATAACCTCAATAACTGCAGGTATGTTCTGCTGCATATTAGGAACCTCTACATAGCTTACCGCACCACCGGTAGAGAGTGCCTGGAACTGTGACTCAAATGCCAGCTTGGAAAAAGCGTCAATAGGCTCCGTCACGTGTACATGGTAGCTGTTCGTTATGTATCCCTTATCCGTAATTCCCGGAATTATGCCAAATCTCTTCTGTAAGCACTTTGCAAACTTGTATGTGGTACTCTCAATCGGTGAACCATATATGCTGAAAGCAATATCTGTTTTCTCAGTCCACTCCTGGCACTTTTCATTCATATGCTTCATAACGGAAAGTGCAAAAGGTGTTGCTTCAGGTGACGTATGAGAAAGACCCGTCATATATTTTACACACTCGTACAGACCTGCATATCCAAGGGAAATGGTTGAATAACCTCCGTACAGAAGCTTGTCAATCTTCTCGCCCTTCTTAAG
>CAMAKT010000042.1 GCA_945836135.1 uncultured Clostridia bacterium
ATTATATTTATGCACGTCAGTTCCGATGTACGAAGCTAAGATGTTCTAGGAACTCTGGAAAATATTATCACCATTCGCCACCGAATCAAAGCAGACATCCGTGTCTGCGTTGATTCTTTTCCAGCATCCATGCTGGAAATGGCTATGTTGCTTAGCAGAGTTCCAAGAACATCTAAGCTTCTCCCATAAGTCACTGCCATGCATAAATATAATACAATATGCACAGCAAGGTAGTAGAAGCATGTTTTGACCCCCTAACCATTACTGTATCCCTAGCGGAACACCACGCTCTGCCCGGAATCCTCGACCTTCACTACAATGTATGGGTATGTGGCAAGCTTATTAACCGCCTCTCCCTGTTTCGGACCCATAAGCTCCGAATTGAAATACAGGGCGTTGTCCGCCATGGACACCTCCGTCACCTTAATGGAATAGCCGCCGCTTTGCTGCATTCCGTAGCCCCTGGCAATGTACAGCCAGCCCCCGGACTGGTATGTAAGCCTGAAATCCTCACTCTTGCTCTTATCAATCTCAGCTAAGAACTCCTTCGGAATATCATCATAGCTCACCACCGTAAAATCAAGGGGTGTAAGCTCTGCCTGCCCCTCCCCTTTCTTATCACAGCCTGTAAGTAATATCCCTGCCACAACAAGCATAAGTGACAGTATTGACAAGACTCTCCTTTTCATAGGACCACCTTAGTATCACTTTAATGTCATTGTATGCGGGATGGCGGCTGGATATGCCTTATATAAATTATCGTTTATTTCTCACTAAAATCATACCTCACGTCATCCGCCCCTTCAACCAGGTTCACGGTGTAGCTCTTCACCGTGGATCCGGATAGCACGATAAAGGTATGCTGCCCCGTAACCATTGCGAAATCAAGAGGTGCCACACCGAGGAAGCTGTCATCAAAATATATGATTGCACCTGTCGGACCATCTATATATACCCTGTTGGTGGTGCTTACCTTGGTGGTGGTCTCTGTCTCATACTGCGACGTCACTCCTGTGGAGGAGCCATTACCCTGATTCGAACTTCCGGCTGTGGTGCTCTCCTGAGTCTCCGTTTCGGATGGTGTCATCTTAATGTTAATCTTCTGATAATCAGCCACTACTTCTATCTTGTCCACATAGTTGTCATAGCCTTGTGCACTGACCCGTACCGAGTATGTTCCCACCGGAATGGTGAGTATACCCTCCGAATAATCCGTTTCCTCGCCATTCAGATAGAGCTTGGCGTCTTCCACATCAATGTCAAAAAACACATTTCCGTTCTGAACTGCCTCTGCCACATACTCCGAAAAATCAACCACCGTTACTTCGTCACGATTTACCTTGATTGTCTTGGCGCCATAGTAGCCGTCCTTGGAAAGCGCCACCTTGTACTCTCCTTCGGTAACGGTAATCATCATGTTCTTCTCAACGGTCTTGATGTTCTCGCCGCCTATGTCCACATATCCGCCAAGGAATAAGTCCACTCCGGTAAGGCTTATATAGCCATGCCCTCTGGTAACGACAACCGAGACTACCTTTCCATCCTTCTCATACACATTTATAACGTCATCCTTACTAAGCTGCTCCGGCGTAATAAGCTGCAAGCCCGACACGACCACCACATTGCGGGAATACTCATAATTCTTGCCATATATGGTCAATGTCCGGTATGCTGTGTTGACCGACACCTCCGATACCGCACGATGGCATATAACATCGCTTGTCAGGCGGATTTCCTGAACCTTATTCGACAATGCATCGTAAGTAATATCCACCACGTCACCCATATATAACTGGGACAACGTCATGGCATTGCCATACTCCGTATAAATGTACACAGGCTGCTCTATGTAGAAGCTGTAATTTTCTTCCTCGTCAAAGGTGCGTACCGACAGCGTCTTTTTATCGGAATTAACCGCTGTAATTACGGCCAATTTCGTCTGAATGTCCACCGCAGTTGTAGGTGCATTGATAATCGGTGCAGTCGAACCATTTGAGGCAGTTGTTCTGCGTGCCGTACTTTCTTTATCCCCACCTTTTGACTCCGATGCAAAAAGCATTGCACACAACACAATTCCCGTCACTATTAAAACACCTAATAACATATTCTGCAGCTTATTGTTCATCTGTATTTCCTTCCTTAATGCTTAAGTGCCATACAGCGTCCTTACAAATTCCCTTCTTGCGCGGTTCTGTTTGACTGCAATCTTAAGCTTTTCCATATTCTTGTTCGGTATCCATGCCTTATTGGCATTAAAATAGTAGTTAAGAATTTTCCAAAATTTCTCAGGGTAAGAAAACATCACACCTAACAGTCTGACATCCTCCGCCGACAATGGGTATATATTGTCATATTCCCTAAGCATCAGGTACCCCATCTTCACATCCCAGTCATATTTTTCCATGAGCTTACGCATAAAATTATAAAGGTCAGTAAGCCGTAGATTCACCCCACACTGCTCAAATCCGCAGATACAGCCGCGTTGCTCCGAGACAAAAACATTATGATAATTATAGTCCCCATGGCACAATAATTTTCTACTCACAGCATCCTGATAAGCAGCATCATATCCCGATTCTTTTATTATGGCAGCCGCCTCTAATCCTTCACTCAGAAATTCCTGGCAGTTTGCCGCGGCAAGAAGCTCAAAGTCTGATTTGCGGTGTTTATCACTGAGATAATTGCGAATCATTTTTAATTCTTTATTATGTTTATCATACTCTTCCCTAAGACTTCTTGCAATCTGAAATTCAGCTTCACTGTCATTTTGATAGCCTTCAAGGAGTTTATGAAGCCGCGCCATGCTCTGAATAGCCACACACACATCGGAAAAGCTTTTGATGTCGCATTCTTTGGCATGAAACCAACAACACAGTATATACTCCATCCCCGACGAATCCGTGGATATATATGAACCCTCAAGGTTTTTAATACAGTAATCAACCTTAAAACCATTCTCTGCCAGATACTCCAGAAGTTCCGCCCTGGCAGTAAGCTTCTCGGGACGTCCCGAATATTCCCGTAAAATCACAGGCCCCCTATTTGTCTCACATATGAATGCGCCCCGTCCCCGGGACACCGAATATAATTTGCAGCCATACTGCTCTAATACACCAAAATCCCTTTCCGCCACAAAAATAACCCCTTTCTTAAGAGCCCTTCTTACGGGCTATCTAATCTTATGAAAGGGGTTTTTCTTTTATGAATATAATTTATGCCAGGGTCAAAAGGTTATGATGCTAGGGTTAAAAATGTCTTGCCCTATCAGCAAGCTCTTTTGCGGTATTGAGCGACTGGTCATCAAGCACTGCCATCAGAAGGGCGTTTAACACTTCTCCCAGCCGTTTTCCTGCCGGTATTCCCAGTTCAAGCAAGTCCCTGCCGGTAATCTTAAGCTCTTTAAGAGAAAGGCAGTCCCCGCGTTCAATTATTTTTTGACAAAGTTCCTGTACCTTGATAACTTTCTCAATCTGCTCCTCATCTTCCCTTGTGCGTTCATAGGTCAGCCTGAAATCAAGGACTCTGATAATACTCTGCGGCCCCACCTCATACATGATATGACGCAGGCGGCTCTCATCCTCAGTAAGTTCCAATCCGCACTGTCTCACCAGCAATGCTGCCGTATCTATGGTGGCGTTATCAAGCTTAAGACCGCGAAGCACTTGCCTGCACACCTCGGACGCATTCTGATGAATTCCGGTACATTCCGTGCCCTCACACTCCCCGGCAAACAAAAGCATCGACGCATACTTTTCCGGAAGCTCACAGGCACAGCCTACTGCCATCTTCCCACCGAAAAGCTTCTGTTCCCGGCTCAGCGCATGGTATTCCGGCATAATGACCTGCATAATTCCAAGCTCATCAGCCCGAAGAAAATATTCGGGATGAGCAGATTTGAGCATCTTGTTAAGCTCAGTATGGATGCGCTCCTTGCTGATTTTTTCAAGAGTCGAAGCAAGCTGCGTGATTGCTTCCGAAGTCTTTTTCTCAATCTCAAATCCAAGCTGCGCCGAAAAGCGCACCGCCCTTAATATTCTTAAAGCGTCCTCGCCGAACCTGTCATAAGCATCTCCCACACAACGGATTATGCCTCTGTCCAAGTCTCCCAGCCCGTCAAAGACATCCACAACACCGGAATCGTCATTATACGCCATAGCATTGATGGTAAAGTCCCGTCTCTTCAAATCCTCCTCAAGTCTTGAGGTAAATTCCACATTCTTGGGATGTCTGGCATCCTCATAGGCACCATCAATCCGGTAGGTTGTTACTTCAAAGCCGTTTTTGCCGAACATCACAGTCACAGTCCCGTGCTGAATGCCCGTGTCTATGGTTCTGCGAAATAATGCCTTAACCTGTTCCGGAAGAGCTGAAGTAGTGATATCCCAGTCCCCGGGCTTACGCCCCAATATGCTGTCGCGTACACAGCCTCCCACTGCATAGGCCTCATAGCCATGCTCTGTGAGAGTTCTGATAATCGTGGCAACCTCATTGGGAAGAACAATTTTAATTGAAGCTTTATCTAAATTTTTCATCAATCCTCATCAATTACATTGATTAAAATAAATTAATATGCCTTACCCCAGTAAACAAGCTTTTTAGCAGGCTTGCCGCAGCATACGCATACATCACTAATCTTTTCCTGCACAAACGGCATACATCTGCTGGTGGCAGTGGTCTCTTCCTTAATCTTGTCCTCACATGCCTGCTCACCGCACCACATACCCTTAACAAAGCCCGGCTTGTTTGCAACTATATCCTTGAACTCCTCATAATTGTGTGCTTCGTAGGTATGAGCCTCGCGATGTGCCCTTGCTCTTTCGAGCATCTCTGCCTGCATGGTATCAAGAAGCTTTGCAAGCTCTGTATCAATGGTGTCAAGTGATACAACATATTTTTCTCTGGTATCACGTCTTACGATAACTGCCTGATTATTCTCAATATCCTTAGGTCCGATTTCAATACGTGTCGGAATACCCTTAATCTCCTGCTCAGCAAACTTAAAGCCCGGTGTCTTATCCGAATCATCAATATCCACACGGAAGCCTGCGGCAGCCAGTCTGTCTCTTAACTCTCCGGCCTTCTCCAATACTCCTGCCTTGTGCTGTGCTATAGGAACAACCCTTGCCTGAATTGGAGCGATTCTTGGTGGAAGCACAAGACCGCTGTTATCGCCATGCACCATAATGATTGCTCCGATAAGTCTCGTGGTTGCACCCCATGAGGTCTGATGAACATACTTTAATGTATTGTCCTTGTCTGTGTACTGTATTCCAAATGCCTTTGCAAAGCCGTCACCGAAATTGTGGCTGGTGCCCGACTGAAGTGCCTTGCCGTCGTGCATAAGTGCCTCAATGGTGTATGTAGCCTCGGCACCTGCGAATTTCTCTTTATCCGTCTTCCTTCCCTTGATAACAGGCATAGCAAGTACCTGCTCACAGAAATCGGCATATACATTAAGCATCTGCTGTGTTCTTGCCTCAGACTCCTCTGCTGTGGCATGGGCAGTATGTCCCTCCTGCCATAAGAACTCTCTTGAACGAAGGAATGGTCTTGTCTCCTTCTCCCATCTCACAACCGAACACCACTGATTATATACCTTCGGAAGATCCCTGTAGGACTGAATCTCATCCTTATAGAAATCACAGAACAATGTCTCTGATGTAGGTCTCACACAAAGCTTCTCAGAAAGAGGATTAAGTCCTCCCTGAGTAACCCAGGCCACCTCCGGCGCAAATCCCTCCACATGTTCCTTCTCCCTCTCAAGAAGACTCTCCGGGATAAATAAAGGCAGATATACATTCTGTACACCTGTTACCTTAAAACGCGCATCAAGCTCCTTCTGGATATTCTCCCATATAGCATAACCGGCCGGTTTGAATATCATACAGCCCTTCACGCTGGAATATGCCATAAGCTCTGCCTTCTTAACAACGTCAGTGTACCACTGGGCAAAGTCCTCCTCCATAGGTGTAATCGCTTCTACTAACTTCTTATCGTTTGCCATTTTATGCCTCCATAAAATAATTAATTCGTATGATATTTTTCGATTGTATAAAAATAACTCATGTCATCCATCTTGCGGCAGAAGAGGGTATCCGTCTTTTCATCGGTTCCGCCTTCCTTGAGGTTCCGCCAGTAATAATTCATATCAACATCCGGGTCAAAGGTATATGCCGTCCCTCCAAGGTTCACATACAGCCAGCAGTGTGGCGTGGTGCCTCCGTTGTACGAGGACACCTGCCCTGACAACAGATGTGCATCATACCCAAGATATCTCATAATATACATGAACGCCGAGGAGTAATTATAACAACAGCCCTGATAGGTATTGAACAAATCTGTCGCCCACAGCACCTCCTCCGGTGTGGTCGCCGGATCGGATGTGGAATACTTGCCTGCGTCCACATTCATACCACGGTTATAGGTTATTCTCTTGATAAACCATACATATATGCTATGTACCGTCTGATATGGCGACATGTCATCCGTAAGAGTTCCTTCATTCTTAAGCATGGTCATGTAGCCCGCTATCAGGTTATCAAGCTCCTCGTAGCCCGAGGTGGTAGGGTTAAGCGGCTCATTATTAAGAAGGTCCCAGGCCTTGACCTCCGCTACTGTCGGCGTCTGCGATGTCTCGGTAGTCTCCTCCTGCGTTGTGCTCTCCTGCACCGTTGTACTCTCTTCCTGAGTTGTAGTCTCCTGTTCTGTCGTGCTTTCCTCCTGAGTTGTAGTCTCCTGTTCTGTCGTACTCTCCTGTGGCGTTGTGCTTTCCGTCTGCGCAGTGGTGTTCTCCGTTGTCGGAATAATGACTATATCTTCACCCTTTCCGGGATTCTTCCCGCACCCTGTAAATACCAGCACTGAGCCCAGAAGCAACGCCATGGTCAACAGACATTTCCCAAATCCTGTTCTTTTCATTTTGTGCCTCGCTTTATATTCTGTTTATTTAACATCCATTCCATATCCGTAATATTGTACCACATCATTTAAAATAAAGAAATACATATATTTTGTATCATCCTTATAATACTCATACATCTTACCGGACACTGTATAGTCGGTTCCGTAAGCAGACTCAACCTCAGCCAGGGTGCTTCCTATACCTATGCCCTCTGCCGTCCTTATTGTATCCGCAGTGATATTGATATCCTGAATGAAATCCCCGCCGTCCTTAGGATATGTGGTCACCTCGTATCCATCATAAGAAAATACCTTATCAAGCCCGTCAAAATAGCAGCTTGCAGCCTCCATATAGGCGATTGTCTGCCCCATTCCCTCAGCCTGGGCATCAAAACGCTCTCCCGGCACCAGCATCACCTCGCCGTTATTATATCCGAATTCAGCCTTTGACTTCCCACCGCAGCCTGAAAGCGTCAGCGCCGTAGCAAGTATTACCATAGCAATATATATCTTTCTCACAATAAATCCTCCTTATAATCTGTTGAATGAACTATACCTTAAAACTCTAATCTTGTAAAGTCACATTTATTGTAATTTTTGTGTAAACTCCCTGTTTTTCCACAATAAGGCAGACCTGCCCTCCTTCCGAAAAGCAAGTCAGCAAAGTATCATCCTCCGGCTCAAGATACAACATGAAGTCCTCTTCACCTTCGCATGGAATAAGCTGATATACAATCCACTGTTCATTGTCACTGTCCGCAATGCCGTTTCCTGCATCCGTAAGCCCTGCAAGGTATACATTCGCTGCCCCGCTCACAGCCTCACATCTTCCCGAAATCTGTATCAGACCGTCAGCCGTTTTGGTAATTCCCATAAGCGCGTCGCATACTGCCTGCCCCTCGGAAGGGCTGTCCGATAGGGAAATACCGGCTTCCTTAAGAAAATCATCTCCCAGATTCCGGGACGGAATAACCGGTGTGTAGTGAAGCAGATTTTTAAGATTACGCTCAACCAGCTCAACCGCCACAAGTTCGGATTCGGCTGCAGCCCTGTATATATTGTAAGGAACCTCTCTTTTTGCCGACATGACTGCATAATCATTTGCAAAAAACCAGTACAGCGCATTGCCAAAGGAATCCCTGAACAATGTTACCGACTTACCTACAGCAGCTTTCCCATTCTGTGTGGTGATAATCAAATCATCCACACCCTTAAAGCGTCCCGTGTATTCAAAACCTTCATTTACCTTAAACTCCACCTGCTCATCCTTGACATCAGAGCCCGGAAGCAGCATTGACTGCAAATCCCCCGAAAAATTATTTACTGTACTGTATGGCAGCTCACTATAGCAGGTATACCCTGCATATTCCTCACCATAGGCATCCGAAAGTGCCTGTGCCACCGCCTCATACGCTACAGCAGCTCCATAGTTGTTCCAATGGGAATCAAGCTTATGATACAACTGTACACCGCCTAACTTTTCAAGAGAAAGTATATTCTTAAGCTGCACCGTATTTACGCCCAAATCCACAAGCTCAGAATAGAGACGCTCATAATTTCCGTACCTGCCGCTCTCCAAATAATAATACGGCATATACTCACCGTACACGGACATCTTATCAGGCGCTGAAAAGAATATAAACTGTCCGCCCTTATCCTCCACATAGTCCTGCATCATCTTAAGGATAACAGCCCCACGCTCCAGTTCAAGCGGCGTCATATCATTCGTCCCCGTGTAGTCCCCAAGAGCGCTCTCATAGAAAAGCCAGCCATCCTCGCCGATAATTACCTCTGACTGTCCCGATGTCTTAAATGCTGCCTGCTTTATGGCATTTCCGGCATAGACAAGCCTGTTTCTGAAGCCGAAATTCTGCGCAAAATACTCATCCGCCTTCTGGGTAAATAAAGTTCCGTCACTTAACTTAGGCTTATCCGCTTTAGTCTCGTTCCCGATTGCCGCCTGATTGTCCGAAAACGTAAAAAGCGGAACAAGGCTTATAATCAGGAATGCTGCAATATATATCAGATATGATTTTTTTATATTATGTTTCTCTTTCATATACTTCCTCATTTCTTTGCAGTCTGACCTTTCGGGCATTATCAGAATCTGAAATAAATAAACGGATTATAGCTTCCTGCCGCAATCTCCATTATACAAAACAGATACAGAATAATGGTTGCTGCCATTGCCCCGTACTGTGTAAGGGCGCAAGGGCGTATTTTCTTAAGGAACGGCGTACATGCCAAAGCCGCAATAATCGCAGTAATAATAAATAGCGGGCTCATGACCGAAAGTGCCGTCATGGTTCCAAGCTGCGTACTCCTCATGGCAAAAAGCTGTACAATAAATCCTGCTGCCTGCCCCATGCTGTCAGCCCTGAAAATGACAAAGCCTATCATCACCGCAAGCAATGTATATATATGTCCTGCCAGACTTCCAAGAAGGCTTCTCCTGCCTCCCGTACCGCCATCCTTTTTCTCAAACATGGTCTCCGCCATGGTAAGCAGTCCATGGTATATACCCCATACAAGGAATGTCCAGTTGGCTCCATGCCAGATTCCGGTGCACAAAAACACGAAAAATCTGTTCCACATGGTTCTCGCTCTGCCTTTTTGGTTGCCACCCAGCGGAAAATACAGATACTCTCTAAACCACGAAGTCAGTGATATATGCCACCTTTTCCAGAAATCCCTGACAGATGTGGCAATATACGGATAATTGAAGTTCTCCGGAAATGTAAAGCCGAACATAAGCCCCATTCCCACTGCCATATCACTGTAGCCTGAAAAATCAAAATATATCTGGAACAGATAGCTTACTGCGCCCACCCATGCGGATGCCATATCAAGCTGTGCTACCGGCAGGGCAAACATCTCATCCGCTGCCACAGCCATGACATTGGCAATCAGCATTTTCTTGGAAAGACCTATAATGAACCTCTGTATTCCCCTATACAATCCCTCATTTGTAACCTGTCTGTTCTTGAACTGCTCCTTAACTGAATTGTATCTGACAATCGGCCCCGCCACAAGCTGCGGGAACAGGCATACATACAGCATGACATCAATAAAGCTTCCATGGCCTTTCTTTTCATCACGATATGTATCAATCACATATGACAGAGCCTGAAAGGTATAGAAGGATATTCCGATAGGCATCCGCACCTGCGGCACCGGAAGCTGTACAAAGGGCAGCAGATTGATAACCTCCGTTATAAAGCCCGCATATTTGTATACCACCAGCATGGCAAGGTTAATCACAACTGCCGCAACCAACACCGACTTCCTTCTCCACACAACACGTCCAAAGAAATAATTGATGCATACGGACGTAAGCAGCAGAAGAATATACACCGGCTCACCCCATGCATAGAAAAACAGGCTTGCCACGATAAGCAGCAGATTCCTGACCTTTATATTCCTTATCACCGTGTGCAGAATAAGCACAACCGGCAGAAATGCAAACAAAAAAACTGCGGATGAAAATACCATTATATTAATTCCTTTCCGTGGTTGGAAAAATTATCGTTTATGTGACTACCCGGACGCTGGGGCAAATAATGCTGAGTTGGGTTGTGAAGGCATAATGTGCTTTATTTATGCACGTCAGTTACAGTATCCGAAGCTAAGATGTTCTAGGAACTCTGCATATTATCTTCTCAACCGGACGCAACCGAAGCAAAGCAGCCCTCCATGGCTGCGTTGCTTCTATTTCGGCCTCCATGCCGAAATTTGCTGTTATATTAAGCAGAGTTCCAAGAACATCTAAGCTTCTCCCACAAAAACTGCCATGCATAAATAAATCACATTATGCCCTGCCAACTTTTTTAAGCATTATTTGCCCCAGCTGAGTTTACCTACCCAAGATTTATATAATATACTCAGTCGCGTCATTGGCGGCAGACATAGAAAAAAGCTTATTATGTTACAGCCTGCTATATACAGCCATTTTGCTGATAGGATTATTATTGCTTAAGCCGATGCACAAAGCATAGTTTGCAAGTCAGACCGTTTGTGACCGCCGGTGTTTGGCGGCTGTATTTTAGCCGCCTATGCACCGTTGCGTGGCACAATCGAGCGGGAGCGTGTCTGACGGTAAACTCATGCTTTGCGCAGTCGGCGTACGGAAATAAATATATATATCAGCAAAATGGCGTCCGGGTAGTCAAATAAACGTTAATTTATATTATAAAAAGAAACACTCTCCTTTGCAAGCAGGAATGCCACCGGTCCGGTGACCACTCCTGTTATGCCAAACAGCATCAGGCCCACATACACTGCCGCAAGCATGAACAGCGGATGCGCCCCAAGCTCCTTCCCCATAAGCTTAGGTTCAAGATACTCTCTTACGAGATAGCTCACAAGCCACATGGCAGCAAGAACGGCGGCATGCTTATACCCTCCGCCTATTATATCGAGCAGTATCCATGGCATGAGAATTGTTCCTGTTCCAAAGACAGGAAGAGCATCCACAATCCCAAGAACTACACCAATCAGAAGCCAGTATGGATTGTCAAGGGCAAACAGCCCCGCGCAACAGATAACCATGGTTATACCCATGATAATAAGCTGAGTCTTAATAAAGGTGTATATGATTTTTCCTATACGCCCATAAAAAAAATCAAACTCCCGTGAAAAAGCCGAGGCGGCAGCTTTTTCCTTGATTTTATCATAATCCCTTGTGAAAAAAAATACTGCCATGAAGAATATGACTATCACACCGAAAAAAGCTATACATCTTTTTACTACTCCTATTGAGCTGCCCATTATGGAAGGCATCAACTGCGCCTTTGCCGCCCTTGCGGCACTTACAAGACCGTCATCAAGGTAGCCAAGCGTGGTTCCCCTGCCAAGTCCGAGGCTGCCGTCAATACCTGCACAGAAATCGCACATTATGTCGTTTACATAGGCATAATATATGTCGTAATTCTCAACGACATTCTTAATCTGATCTATAAGCAGTCCACCTAAGAAGTACAATAAACAACCAAGAAGACCGCCCCAGAATGTCAACAGCACAAATGCCGCCAGCCCTCTTTTCAATTTAAGCCTGCGGTGCAGAAACCGTTCCTGTCCGCTTAATCCCGCCGCGAATATCAGCGCCAAAACAAAAGGAGCGACAAGCGGAAGAATATATTTAAAAACCAGATATACAACCGCTATCACTCCTATATAAACCAACACTTTCTGCCTGCCATCCCGAAACATTCCTCACCCTCCGCTCTGTGAGGGTAGTATGTCCGAAAAAAAGCAGTTTGATTCAGTTTTTACTGTATTTTACCGTCAATCCTTGTCAATAAACCTGGTAAAATCATTAAATGCTTCTCCATTTGGCTTAATCTCATAAGCAAGCTGCTTTCCGCTTCGCGGATGTCGGAAAGCAAGTCTGTATGAGCATAGTGCAAGGTTATTCCTCTCATTTGACGAGGTATCAGACGGATTGTATTTCGCATCCCCAACAATGGGCAGACCGGCGTGTGAAAGCTGAACCCTGATCTGATGATGCCTGCCGGTATGAAGCTTCACCCTGATAAGCGTCCTTCCCTCAGCGCTGCCAAGTGCCTTATATTCTAAGACAGCCTTCTTGGCATTGGCTGTATCGGAATTCACCACCGCTGACTTATTGCAGGAGGCGTCCTTAGCGAGATAATCCGTAAGGGTAATTGTCTCCTGTGTCTCTGCAATTCCTTCCACAACGGCATAATAGCACTTGTCCATCTCGCCTGCGGTAAGCTGCTTTGTAAGCGTCGCCGCCGTCTTACTGCTCTTTGCGTACAGCACCAGCCCTTCCACCGGACGGTCAAGGCGGTTAACCGGCGCAATAAACGGCATCTTAACTCCATTCCTGCGTTCATGTGTCATAAGTGCACTTGCCAGATCCTCCGAAAGCCCTCTGTCCGCCTGGGACAGCACCCCCGCAGGCTTGTGGCAGACGCAGATATCGCCGTCCTCGTAAATAATCAATTTTTCAATATCTTTCATACTGTTACGCCCTGAATCTGTAGCCCACACCCCAAATTGTCTCGATGTACTGTGGGTTGGAGGTATCATACTCAATCTTCTCGCGAATCTTCTTGATATGGACGGTAACCGTAGCTATATCCCCAATGGACTCCATATCCCATATCTTGTTGAACAGCTCCTCCTTGGAAAATACGCGGTTCGGGTTCTGGGCAAGGAAGGTCAGAAGGTCAAATTCCTTCGTAGTAAAGGTGCGCTCCTCGCCGTTGACGTATACACGGCGCGCAGTCTTGTCAATCTTAAGACCTCTTATCTCTATCATCTCATTCTCAAATCCGGCGCTGCCCACAAGTCTCTCATAGCGCGCAAGATGTGCCTTAACTCTGGCAACCAGTTCGCTTGGGCTGAAAGGCTTGGTCATATAGTCATCAGCTCCAAGTCCGAGACCTCTTATCTTGTCAATGTCGTCCTTCTTGGCTGACACCATAATAATAGGTGTATTTTTCTTATTGCGGATGGCCTTGCATATCTCAAATCCATCCACCCCCGGAAGCATCAAATCAAGAATATACAAATCATATTCATTGTCAAGAGCCTCCTTAAGCCCCTTCTCACCATCGTTGCAGATTGTAACCTCGTAACTGCTTATTTCAAGATAATCGCGTTCAAGCTCTGCAATGCTTTCCTCATCTTCAATTATCAGTATTTTGCTCATTTTCTCCTCCAGCTTTATAATTTTTATATTTTCTCAGGACAAAGTGCATAACCGTTCCTGTACCTTCCTTGCTCGTTGCCCATATCTGACCTCCATGGTCGCTGATAATTTTCCTGACAATGGACAGTCCTATTCCGCTTCCGCCCTGTGCCGAATTTCTCGATGAATCCGTGCGATAAAAACGGTCAAAAATATATTGTATATCCTTCTGGGCAATGCCTTTACCATTGTCCTCTATCTCAAACTGTACGAAATCCTCCTCGTCGCTGATTCGAATATTGATAATTCCCTTCCTGTCAGCACACATATATTTTACGGAATTGCTGATAATATTATTAATTACACGCTTAAGCTGCTCGGCATCCGCGATAACAACCGAGCTTCTGTCGGCATAATTAAAATATCCCAGTTCAATATTCTTTGATTCAAGTTCTACCTTAAGTTCCTCCACGCAGTCCTCAAAGTACTGCGCCACATTAATTTTGTTGAAGGAATACGGAATCTTGTTGGAGTCAATCCTGGAATACAGTGTAAGCTCATTAATCAGCTTATCCATATCCATTGTCTTGTTGTAAATCGTCCTTACATATTTCTCCATTTTCTCCGGAGTGTCGGCTACTCCGTCCATAATACCCTCGACATAGCCCTTTATCGCTGTCATCGGTGTCTTAAGGTCATGGGAAATATTGCTTATCAACTCCCTGCTCTCCCTGTCATTCTGAAGCTTCTCCTCCGTAGACTCCTTGAGTTTCTTTCTCATCACCTCAAAGTCTTCTACAAGTTCACCAATCTCATCATGACGCCTGGTTTCAAGGGTAAAGTCAAGATTACCCTCGGCAATATTATGCGTAGCCTTCTTAAGACTCTTAATAGGCGTAACCATGCTTCTGTATACCCACATGCTGATACATCCGCTTGCTGCCACCAGCATAACTGCAAGGAAGCCCAAAAACAGAATAAGCATATTCTTGACCTGCGGCACTATATGCTCTATGTGCGTAAGAATAAACAATCTTCCCACACTGCCGTTGCTGCAGTTAAAATCAATGCAATTGACAAGCATCTGAAGATTACCGCCCAGATATAGCCCACCGCTCATGTCTCCGTCATATTTTTTTAACTGCTCCAGCTTCATCAGCCTCTCGTACAGTTCATCTTCCTTCGCCGGATTATCATAACTTGAATACACATACTCTCCGTTAAGATTGACTATAATATAGGACGCATCATTGGTCAATCCCTGAGAATACTCATTAAGGTAGTCTGCATCACACAATAAGTCGGGATTAACCCTTTTAACTTCCTCAAGTTCCCCCTGAATGCTTGTATTTATTGCATTGAAGGCAATCATCGGGTTAAGAAGTATGGTATATGTATTAATGTCTGTCTTATATGTATTGTATATTGTCTTCAGTCTGTATGTTCCTATACCCAGAACCGTCAGAATAAGCATAATCGGAACAATGGACAATGTACAAAAGGCAAGCTGTATCTTGCTTTTCAGTTTCATAATATCTCCCACTCCGGAACGCAGACAATACTCCGTCCCGGCTCTTATTCAATACAGCAGGTAAACTTATAGGGAATTCCGGAGGAATTTCCTATAAGTTAAAAAATAGACGCACAAGACCTGCTTATGCGTCTATTATACCACAAATAATTGTGCTATTTATAAATTAAATATAAACAATTACAAATATTTCTTTAAAGCCTCTGCTTTATCCGTTTTCTCCCATGGCACATCAATATCATTGCGTCCGAAGTGTCCATATGCGGCAGTCTGCTTATAAATAGGTCTTCTTAAATCAAGCATCTTGATAATTCCTGCCGGTCTTAAGTCAAAGTTCTCAGCCACAATCTCAGAAAGTCTGCTGTCGGAAAGCTTTCCTGTTCCGAAAGTATCGATATTGATGGATGTAGGCTGGGCAACGCCGATTGCATATGAGAGTTGCAATTCACAACGGTCCGCAAGGCCTGCTGCCACAATATTCTTAGCCACATATCTTGCTGCATAAGCAGCCGAACGGTCAACCTTGGTGCAGTCCTTACCGGAAAAAGCACCGCCGCCGTGACGTGCAAAACCGCCGTATGTGTCA
Organism: uncultured Clostridia bacterium; assembly: GCA_945836135.1. GTDB lineage: Bacteria > Bacillota > Clostridia > Lachnospirales > Lachnospiraceae > CAG-882. Next base: position 15,673 of record CAMAKT010000042.1, read on the forward strand.
ACAATAATCTTACGTCCTGTAAGACCACTGTCACCATGAGGTCCGCCGATTACAAAACGTCCCGTAGGGTTGATGTACATTCTTGTCTTGTCATCCACCAGTTCTTTAGGCAGAACAACATCAAAAACATACTTCTTAATATCCTCGTGAATCTGCTCCTGTGTAACATCCGGGTCATGCTGTGTGGAAAGCACCACTGCATTAAGGTGAACCGGCTTATTGTTATCATCATACTCAACCGTTACCTGAGTCTTTCCGTCCGGGCGAAGATACTTGAGTGTTCCGTCTTTTCTTACCTTAGTAAGCTGTTTTGCAAGTCTGTGTGCAAGGGCAATAGGATACGGCATATATTCCTCTGTCTCATTGGTGGCATATCCGAACATCATTCCCTGATCACCCGCACCAATCGCGTCGATTTCCGCGTCAGACATCTGGTTTTCCTTTGCCTCGAGTGCCTTATCAACACCCATGGCAATATCAGGGGACTGCTTGTCAAGTGATACCATAACCGCACAGGTATTTCCGTCAAAACCATATTCGGATGTGTTGTAGCCTATATCCGTGATAGTCTTTCTTGCAATGGCGGTAATATCCACATTAGCTTTTGTGGTAATCTCTCCCATAACCATTACAAACCCCGTATTGGTAAGCGTCTCGCATGCCACTCGGCTCATTGGGTCCTGCTCTAACATAGCGTCAAGAATTGCGTCTGAAATCTGGTCGCAGATTTTATCCGGATGTCCTTCTGTTACAGATTCGGAAGTAAATAAGTAACTCATTTTTTTCTCCTTTCATGTCTTTAAATGGATTATTATATGGTA
>CAMAKT010000043.1 GCA_945836135.1 uncultured Clostridia bacterium
CAAGACTATCACTCTGGCAGATGTTGAGGGTTCGGATTTATCCTCATTCGGTGCACTAATTAAAAAGACCTACTCATTTGTTATGAGCAGGTCTTTTATTGTGAATATAATAGCAAAAAAGACCGCAAAAGCAGCGGTCTTTTTTGAAATGCTCATCATAAGTGGCGAATATGACTAATAATACTTCCTGCTGCCCCATAGGTTGCTCCTCTTAAGCTCCATGTACTCGGCGTATGCCTTCTCAAGAATCTGCTTCTCGTTGGAGAACTTAAGAAGATGGTATGCCTCGTGGAACTTGTAGTAGCCGGAATCCTCGAAGTATTCCTCCTTCTGGGGTTTACTGTAGTAGCTGTCTGCCATCATCAGATACCAGTGGACTTCCTTGTCCACCACATCCGACGGCACGGAAAATGTGTACTGGCTTCTGCCTACATACTTGATAATCTGGGCTGTTACTCCTGTCTCTTCCTTCACTTCACGAAGTGCCGTCTCCTTATAATCTTCACCTTCCTCGACGGTTCCCTTCGGAAGCACCCAGCCTTCGTACTTGTTCTTATAGTTCTTGTACAGAACAAGCACCTTTCCTCTGAATATAACCACACCGCCACAGCTCGTTGCCTCTATCACAGCAATTCCTCCTGTACAATGGTGTGTCACATATGACTTGGTTATAGTATAAACCAGTTTTCGTCCAATATCAATCTTTTTCGTACCATGCATCAAAAATATCCTTTGCCACATTGACAGCATATCTGTCAGGCGTGCCATTCTTATTGTAGCCCTCTAGAATTACGCTGACTATAATTTCCGGATCATCATAAGGCATATATCCAACAAAAAGTGAATGTTCATAGCCTTCCGTACCATATTGGGCTGTACCGGATTTACCTGCCGCCGTATATGGTGCATCACCGAATACATGCGGGAAATTCACCTCAATAACGGCTTTGGCATGCTCTGCCAGCATATCAGCCTCATCCACTGTCATGACGGCACCGTAATATTCATCCCCGGTACTGCCGTCATACGAGTACAATTCTTTTCCCTGTGGTGACAGCATTGATTTTACAATATATGGCTCATAAAGGACGCCACCATTGGCTACCGTCTGCATGATAAGAGCATTGTGGAGGGGCGTAATCAGGGTGGCTCCCTGTCCGAAGCTGGTCTGCATAATCTCCCACTCCGATGAAGCCTCGCTAAGTGAATAGCCGGAAGTGCTTGTCACCAGCCCAAGTCCGTCATGATAATGTATTTCCTTATTGAACAGAAGCCTCTCTGCTGTGTCAATGCTCTCCTGTATATCTGTTGCAAGTCCCATAGTGATAAATGCGCCATTGCAGGAATGCGCATAGGCATCATAGGTGTTCACCGTGCCGTGGGCTTTATGTCCCACACAGGCTATTGAAATATTGTCTTTTGTATATATTCCTCCGCACTGGTACAGAAATTCAGAAAAAGCACTTGGGTTCTGTCTGTAATATGCCAGCAGCGTCACCGTCTTAAATGTGGAGCCCGGCGGATACAGTCCTGCCACAGCCCTGTTAAGAAGCGGAGCATCCGCCTCCTTGTCGGTTCCCTGACTCTTAAGTGTATTAGGATTAAAATCCGGCTTTGAAACCATGGCGAGAATGGCACCATTCCTGTCCATAACAACCACCGCACCGTCATTATTTCCCAGTGCTTCATAAGCGGCAAGCTGCATCTCATAGTCAAGAGTTGTTACAACGCTGTTACCCCTGTATTTTTGTCCGGTAAGTTCATCATGAAGCTTGTTGTCAAAGCTGTCACTGCTTCTTGAAAGCTGGTAATTGAGTACGCCCTCAAGTCCTGCTCCTTCACCATAGGTATAGCCTACCACATGGGAAAATAGCCTTCCATAGGTATATAACCTTTCCTCTTCCCCGTCGGAGTTGGTGCTTACCGAGGCAAGTATCTCTCCCGATGCCGCATATATGGTTCCTCTCTCTACCTGTTCCTGCATCTTACCAATACGTCTGTTGTAACTGCTGTCTAAAATGCTCTCATCAAATACTGCAAGCTCATAAATATAAAAACCTGTAATAACTATGACAAGAGCAAGGCTTCCTGCCACCATCCTCGGTGAACGCACCATTGTCTCATCTGTTTCCGGCTCAACATTTTTGCCTGCAATGCCCTGCACAATGGCAATCATTATCATTGAACTGATTACGGAACTTCCGCCGTAGCTGACAAAGGGCAGAGTCACACCGGTACTTGGAATACAATTAATGGTACCGCCTATGTTTAAGAAACACTGGAAAATATACATAATGCCGAAGCCGCCAAGCAACAGGCGGTTGAAGGAATCCCTGCTCTCCGACAACACCGTAATTATCTCAAGAAAAACATTAAGGCACACCATAATCACAAGAATACCATACAGTCCGCCGAATTCCTCCGATATTGCCGGAAAAATAAAATCTTTGGTCACTACAGGAATTGAACCCGGAAGTCCCTTTGTAAGTCCGATTCCAAACCACCCTCCCGAACCAATGGCAAATATGGACTGCACAAGCTGATACCCTTTACCATCAATATACGCAAAGGGGTCATGCCATACCGTAACTCTCACCTTCACATGAGATACAACAAAGAATGCCGCCACTCCGGCCACCACAGCACAGAGACCTCCAAGTGCCAGATAACGGTGCTTATGCGTAGCATCATAAAGCATTACAATGTATGTCACATAAAAGATAAGTGCCGCCCCTAAGTCATTGGATGCTATCAATATAAGCACATGCACTGCAGCACAAGCTGACGTAATGACAATTCTCTTAAGTGAGGTGCTTTTATACAGCATGCATGCCACAAACATAACAAATGTCAGCTTTACAAACTCGGAGGGCTGCAATGAGAAGCTGCCTATGTTAATTGAAAGATTAGCTCCGTACACAGCATCACCCATAATGAGCACAAAGCCCAGAAGTGCTATTCCCACTATGCAGTACAGCACATCAAGTTTTATCAGAAAATGCAGTTTTTCTACAATCACCGGCACCAGCAGCAAAATCAATGTTCCTGCCCATATAAGCACATACTGTCTTATCAGCTTGTCCGTGTCAAGCCTTGCCAGCATTATCATTCCCGTACACATCAGAAATGCCATGTCGTTTAACAGAATCCTGTTGCATTTCTTGTATATCATCGGAAAGATGTTCAGGAGAAAGAAGAAATAAAACAGCTCCATGAAAAGAAATACAATGAACAGAAAATCATGCCTGTTAATGAACAAAATCACATTTCCAAGCACCGTCATAAGCAGTACGATTATAACCTGTATTATACCCTTTCTCTGTTTACCGGCAGCCCTTCTTTTCCTGTAAAATACATGACCCAAAAAGCCGTGCAGACAGAATACGGCACCCAATAAAATAAAAATATATTTTGAAATTGCTGTAAGAATATTAATCAATTATACTCACTCCCTTTTTCCTCTTAGGACTTAATCCACTCCCCTGTTATAATGTCCTCTTGTGTACTCATCTTGGCCTGTCATTCCAACCAGAATACGCCTTGTCATATCCTGTGTCTCGGTGCTAAAAGCTATCCTCATGGCATTAACTCCCATAGAGCTAAGCTCCTCTGTTCTGTCAAGGAGGTTCTCCGGCACGCTGTTATATATAAGATTATAGCAATAATAGCAGCTATTGATTACCGGCAGAACCTTATTCATACGGTCAGTCAGATAATATATACCCGGTCTGCCGCAGGGCTTGTCCTTTGAAGTGTACTTAAGGGTACAGCCTGCAGTCACCATTAACGGCAGATATCCGTACACCAGCTTTTCAAGATACAGATTCTCCTGCTTTGTAGCCGCGCACAGGCTCTTAAGCTGTCTGTTATTAAGCTCCTCCGACAAGGTAAAGGAATTAATTCCAAGTCTCCTATACTGTCTGAATGCTTCACTGTTATAAGTATACACATTATAGTCGGCTATAATCCGTCCGTCGTAAAAGCTGTCTAACCCGCTTTCCTTAAGAAAGCCTATCTCATCAGGATTTCTGACCATGATGCCGTCAAGACCTGCTGCCTTTATTTCTTCTATTTTCTTATCGTACAGTTTGGCTGTCTTTTCCCTGAAAATATACGGCATTGCAAGATATACCTGAATTGTGGTTAATTCCCCGGAAGCATCAAGCATATTGTTATGCTCCTTGACCATACGGCACATGGCAATTGCTCCGTCAAGCCCTTCCAGCTCCGTGGAAATATATACTCTGTTTATTTTGTTTTCCTGTCCTGACACCTCCAGAACCGCTGTAAGCTGCTCCTTAGTCATTACCTGCACGGTTAATTCCCTGCTCTGTACTTCCGTCTCTGTGTCCCCATACAGTCCGAATCCGCACTCAGCCCCGTTTTCTTCCTTGCTTTCAGTTTGGACTATATCTTTTCTTTCTGCACTGCGCGTACTGTGCGACAATATACCTTCCTCTAATAACATGAGTGCACTGCGACGCAGTTCATTTAAAAGCTTCACCGGAACAAAAGGCTGTCCGGAAAGCTCCACCTTTATATCACTTTCATCACAACAGTACCTTGTTGCTCCCAGCTTTTTCAGTTGTTTGATTACATCTTCCTTCGTAGCAGGATGATTTTCTGAAGCTTCAAGTACATCCCCGTATGCAGTCCATGACACATCGTCCGAAGAATTCTTAAGACTTACTGTAAGTGCTGCTCTTTCTCCTGTCTTAATGTATGCACTCATTCTCACAGGCAGCTTAATATCATTCTCAATATACCTGCTTCTTATATTTTCAAGAAGCTCATTGTTTCTTGTACGATAGACAATGGTATTGTTTTTTGCGGTTTTCAACATACTCTTTGGAAGCGTGATGCTGCTTCCTGCCTTCTGTGGGGATGCTATCGTATATTCCACACCGTTTCCAAGCTCGAGCACATCCCTTGCGTTAACCGGCTCAGACAAAATTATACTGCCGTTTCGTATCTCGCCTACGGCAATTCCCTGATGATTAGGACGATTAAAGGTCATCATGTCCTTATCATTGTTCTTGTAATAATATCCCTTGCAGAAGCCTCCGCGGTTATACAAATCCATAAGCATCTGTATATCATTATGGTCTACCCTGTAGCCGTCCCTACCTTCACGAAGGTATATATCAAGGTACTTGCGATATGTGCTCACTACACCTGCAACATACTCCGGTCCTTTCATCCTACCTTCAATCTTTAACGAATATACCCCCGCATCAATGATATCCGGTATGGCCTCTATTGTGCACATATCCTTCGGGCTTAGAAGATGCTTATTCTTAACTCCGTTCATGCTGTAGGTAAGACGGCACGGCTGTGCGCAACGTCCTCTGTTGCCGCTTCTTCCTCCAAGCATACTGCTAAGAAGGCACTGTCCTGAATATGAATAACACAACGCTCCGTGAACAAAGCTTTCTATCTCAATATCTACATGCTCATGAATATTCTTTATCTCCGCCGCAGACAGCTCCCTTGCCGTGACAACTCTGGTGGCTCCCATACTTTTTAGAAGCTGTGCTCCGTATCTTCCTGTAATTGTCATCTGAGTGCTGGCATGCAGTGCAAGTTCCGGAAAATATCTGTGTAAAATGGCAAACACACCATAATCCTGCACAATGGCAGCATCCAGTCCCGCCTCATAATAGGGTCTTATATAATCCGCCAGTCCCTCAAGTTCATCACCTCGAAGCAATGTATTGACTGTAAGATATACCTTTCTACCGTACAGATGAGCCGTTCTGATAGCCTCAATTAATTCTTCCTCATTAAAATTTCCCGCAAATGCCCTTGCGCCGAACATGCTTCCTCCAAGGTACACCGCATCCGCTCCGGCATTTATCGCAGCACGAAAGCACTCATAATTGCCTGCCGGTGCAAGTATTTCTGCATTTCTGATTTGTTCTATATTATTGCTCATAAAAAAATATAATCTCCTGTCTTAGAAAAAGTAACAATATATCAAAAAGGGGCTTTCCTTGCAGAAATCCCCTCATGCTTAGTTCTCTTTTTCTTTCTCTGTCTCCAGCTTGATAATTGTCTTCTGATATTCCTGAATGTCCTTCTTAAGCTGCTTAATCTCCCCCGCTTGGTTATCAAGCTTAATCTGGGTGGCAATAAGCTCATGCTTAAGGTCGTATATCTCCTTGTCCTTGCTCTCAAGGTCGCCCTCTAAGGTATCCGCTATCTTCTTCGCCTTAAAATAATCGTCCGCAATATTCAGTTGGATCATAATGTTCTGAAGTTCCAAAGGCTGTCTTCTGAAAGAATCAGACTGCTTGAAATCCGTAAGCTTATTGTTAAGGTAAGAGGCAACCTTCTGTAAATATTCCTGACTCTCATATCCGCTGAGTGTAAGCACTCTGCCGCCGATTAAAACTTCTGCCTCATTCTTTGCCGACATATAATCCACTCCTTATCCTGTATCTTAATGTACATAATTACATTACATATATTTTAGTATATCACACAAGTTTACCCTGTACAACTGTAAATTTGCCGGGTCAATCAACCCCAACAACCATCAGAACATCCTCTTTTACTTTAAAGCATACATTAAATCCGGCATAGCTTACACCGTAAATGCGCTCCTCATCCATCTGTGTACGCTTATATCCCGGTCTGATGTCCTGTTCCAATAGTTCTATCAGTGCAGACTGCTTTTCTTCCGGTATTCTGTCCAGTAAATCCTTGGGGAACACCACTTCAAGGCTGTGGTTATATACCTTATCTGCAAAGCCGCACACTGCCTCCGGGTGGCTGTCCGTATAGGAAAGATACGGCTTAATATCATATATGGGAGTTCCGCTCATCATATCCACACCGGACACAATAAGCTGCGGTCCCTCCGCCGTATCATATTCTACGCTCTCAAGCCTGACACTGGAAAGTCCAATTGGATTCGGACGAAATGGCGAACGGGTGGCAAATACCCCCATATGAGTATTGCCGCCCAGTCTTGGCGGGCGTACCGTAGGAGTGAAGCCCTCTCGGATGCTTTCCGAAAACTGCCAGATTATCCAGATATGTGAATATCCTTCAAGTCCTGCAAATGCATCCCGGTTACGGTACTCCGGTTCAAAAACAATTCGCCCTGTAAGTCCCTTTACAAGACCGCTCTGCCTCGGAAGACCGAATTTCTCATTCATATCCGTGTATATATGCGCAATAATCTTCATATCCCGCTTACCGCCTGATTCCGAAATGAAGGTAACAGCTATCCGTTGCCACACGTCCCTTAGGCGTACGATTAATCAAACCGTTCTGTATCAGATACGGCTCATACACGTCCTCAATGGTTCCTGCATCCTCACCGATTGCCGCAGCCAAAGTATCAAGACCCACAGGACCACCTGAAAACTTGTCTATTATTGTCATGAGCAACAGTCTGTCACTGCGGTCAAGTCCTAACTTGTCCACGTCCATCCTGTCTAATGAAGCCTTGGCTACCTCATAATTAATTCTGCCATCATACTGAACCTGGGCGAAGTCCCTTACTCTCTTGAGAAGGCGGTTAGCCAGTCTTGGTGTACCCCTTGAACGTCTCGCCATCTCTGCCGCCCCTTCATCATCTATCTCAACATTAAGTACACCTGCAGAGCGTTTGATTATTGTCTTAAGCTCCTGCTCGGTGTAAAAGTCCATCTTGCATATCACACCAAATCGGTCACGCAGAGGTGCAGTGAGTAACCCTGCTCTGGTAGTAGCGCCCACCAAAGTAAATTTAGGTAAGTCAAGGCGGATTGAACGCGCCGAAGAACCCTTACCAATCATAATATCAATGGCAAAATCCTCCATTGCAGGATACAGCACTTCCTCCACCTGACGGTTAAGACGATGAATTTCATCTACAAAGAGCAAATCGCCCTCCTGAAGATTGTTAAGAATAGCCGCCATATCTCCCGGCTTCTCTATTGCCGGACCGGATGTAACCTTAAGGTGTACTCCCATCTCATTTGCAATTATCCCTGCAAGTGTGGTCTTTCCAAGCCCCGGCGGTCCGTAAAAGAGGCAGTGGTCTAGAGCTTCTCCTCTGTTCTTAGCTGCCTCAATATATATCTTAAGATTCTTTTTTACCTTTTCCTGACCGATATAATCGGCAAGAGTCACCGGACGAAGACCTGCTTCAATAGAGTAGTCCTCCTCCATAAGCTCTGTGGAAATAATACGTTTTTCCATGCACTTTAACCTCATACCTACATAAATGCTAATTTCTTAAGGGCTGCCTTTAATACTGCCTCGGAATCCATATCAGGTGTCACCTCAATCATGCGCACCGCCCTTGTGGCATCCGACGCCGAGTATCCAAGTGCGGTAAGTGCCATAACAGCCTCTGCCGCGGCAGTGTCCGCATCAGCCTGCACCACACTGTCCTGTACAGAATTGTCTATTACATCCTCAATCTTAAGCTTGTCCTTAAGCTCTATTATAAGCTTCTGCGCAGTCTTGTTTCCTATTCCGGGAGCCTTTGCAATGGTCTTAGCGTCTCCCGCAAGCACTGCGAAACGCAAATCATCCGGCGTGATAGTGGAAAGTATCGCCAATGCACCCTTAGGTCCTATTCCGTTCACTGTCAAAAGAAGCTTGAATACAGTAAGGTCATCCTTTGTGAGAAAACCGTACAAATCAAGAATGTCCTCCTTGACATAGAGATAGGTATGAACCTTAAGTTCCGTGCCAACGGCCGGCAGCCTTGATAATATGGAGGCCGGCATCATAATCAAATACCCTATGCCATTGTTCTCGATGACAACTGCATTCTCCGTAACCTCAGCCAGCTCACCCTTGATATATGCTATCATGTTTCTCCTCATTTCTGCGCCGCATCGGGCTAATGTCAAATCTGTTATGCGTTATTCTACCACTGGTTAATTGCATACATTGTAGCAATTGCAATGTGCATATACAGCTTATCGGATAATTCATTGTATTCCTTCTCGCGTCCTGCATCTCTGGCGATTGCGGCAGGTGAATCGTTCCACGAGCCCATTGCTCCGAACACATCTGCATTGGCAGCTGCCTCAAAGACATCCCTACTGTGTTCAGGAAGTGCTAGGTGCTTCTTAGGCGGCATTGGACGCCCTTTTTTCTTAAGCTCCTCACGTATTCTCTCATCATCCGCATCATAATCAAATCCACCGTCAAGCATGCTGATTGAGCGTTCAAACACATTGGCCCATCCCGCCATACCAAGTTCCGATGCAAAATTCTTAATATTCTCAAGAGCTTTTCTGAACTCAGGAGAATTATCCTTGTACATAGGCTTGCCCGCAGGGTGGTCTTTTAACAAAGTCTCCTTATATACAATATGCCAGCCATTCTTTTCCTTATCTAAGAACCATCTCGGTATCCACATATGAATCTCGTCATTAGGATAGAAACACATCATCACATTCTGTGATGTATTGATAAATCCAAGTACCCTTCTATCCTTCACAGCAGTCGGTGCCAAGATCTTTATATCATTCATTCCGTTGTAAACACACCTAGCATACCATGCCTCAACGTCCTCTGCAATCTCACCCTTCTCACCCTCCGCTTGAGGTATGAACTGAAACTGTGTGCTCAGTTCATATCCAACCGGTTCGTATTGTATAAATGTCTTTGTATGTAATGCATTCTTAGCAGATGTAACAATACTGCATAATTGAAATACTTCGCCCTTCATATCTAATATATTCCTTTCAAATTATCACTGTCCTATCTATAATACCCTTTTCCTGTACTTTTTGCAACTCTTTTGACATTTTGGAAGCTTAATAGTATAATGTGCATTTGAAAAAAAATACGAAAGGATATGTCTTATGAATAAAGATCTCACCCAGGGTAATCCTCGCAAAGTATTATGGATGTTCTGTCTTCCTATGTTCGGAAGCATTGTTTTCCAGCAGCTTTATAATATCGCCGACTCACTTGTGGCAGGTAAGTTTATCGGTGAAAATGCACTTGCCGCTGTGGGCAACAGCTATAATATCACATTGATTTTCATCGCATTTGCTTTCGGCTGCAACATCGGCTGCTCCGTTATTGTTGGACAGTTTTTTGGCGCAAAAGATTACAAATCTTTAAAGACCTCTGTTTACACCACCCTTATCACCAGCGGCATACTATGCTTCGTACTTATGCTGATCGGCTTGCTGACCTGCGATACACTGCTTCGTCTTATGAAAACTCAGGAAGAAATCATGGCTGATTCCGCCCTATATCTTAACATATACATATGGGGGCTTCCGTTTCTGTTCTACTATAACATAGCAACCGGAATATTCTCAGCTCTCGGTGATTCCAAAACACCTTTTGTTTTCCTCGCAATATCCTCCACTGCTAATATTATAGTGGATATTTTATTTGTAAAAGCATTTGATATGGGAATTGCAGGTGTTGCATGGGCAACCTTTATTTGTCAGGGTGTAAGCTGCATCCTCTCACTTGCACTTGTGCTTAAACGTCTGTCAAAGATAAAAACAAGTGAACCTGCTCCGATTTTTTCATGTGAATTATTAAAGAGAATAGCTGTAATTGCTATACCAAGCATCCTGCAGCAATCCTTTATATCTGTGGGAAACATGCTAATTCAGGGTTGCATCAACAGCTTTGGTGTCAGTGTAACTGCAGGCTACTCCGCAGCAGTCAAACTCAACAACCTTGTGATTACCTCCTTCACCACCATCGGAAACGGCATTTCCAATTTCACTGCTCAAAATATCGGTGCGGAAAAATATGACCGCATCAAAGCAGGGTTTAGTGCCGGGATAAAGCTGGTGTGGACAATCTGTGTACCGTTCTGTCTTGTATACATATTTTTAGGTAAGTATCTGCTGCTTCTGTTCATGGATGAAAGCTCTGCCAAAGCTCTTGCAACCGGACAGCAGTTTCTGTATATTTTGTCGCCATTCTACTTTGTTGTATCTTCAAAGCTGGTTGCTGATGGAGTTCTTCGCGGTGTTGCAGCAATGAAACAATTTATGGCTGCCACATTCACCGACCTGATTCTTAGAGTTGTGCTTGCGTTCATTCTATCTAATATCTTTAAGTCTGCAACAGGAATATGGTGTGCATGGCCTGTGGGGTGGTCAATAGCAACTGTCATGTCTCTAGCCTTTTACAGACGGAAAACTCTTGTATAGACCAGTCCCGTTGCCGCACCGACGAGGATTCCTGCCCCCAGACCGAAGAGTATTAATACAGGAAAATAATAAATCATCCCTAAATTCTCAAAGAGCAGCATCGCCACTATAGTCTGTCCCAGATTATGTGCCACACCTCCTGCCAGACTGATGCCTATCACCGAAAAAGCCTTAAGCCTTTTAAGTCCCCACATAATCAGGAGGCTAAGGGCTGCTCCTGCCAAGCTGAATACTGCCCATGTGAGACTTCCAAAAAGACTGTTTATAATAACAATTCTGACCAGGCTCACCAATGCCGCCCAACCGATTCCGTAAGCCATGAGTACAAACAAAATCACACAGTTGGCAAGTCCGATTTTCATTCCCGGAAGCAGGCCGGGAATACTTATAAAGCTTTCTATATATCCCATTATTACTGCCAGAGCAGCAAACATACCACAAAATGCAGTCTTCTTAGCGCTCTGCTTTACCATGTGTAAGCCACACTCCTCTCACTATTTTGCCACACCATCATACTGTGCGGTTCCCCCTTTAATTGTAACCATAACCTTGTTGGGAAGGCAGATAATTGTCTGCCCAGCCTTGCTTATCTTTCCCTGATTCATACACAGCTTATCCGGGCAGTCCGCCTCCTCCATCCATACTACTCCATCATCTATAATCACCTTATTATGTCCGTCCACAGGTACCTCTATAGCACTTCCGCTTTTGAGAGGATACTGTACATACTCTTCCCCGTCAATCGTTATAACGACCACAAGACCTTCCCGTCCTGAATTATTCATTACAAGCTGCATAATAAGCCAAAGGCATAGGGCTGTCGCTAACAGTCCTATGCCTAAAATTATATCATTTTTCATTTGACGTCTTTTTACTGAAATCAAACAACCGGCTCCAATCTCTGTTTGTAATATGCATCACGAATAAGATGCATTCTGTTTCTTAAGCCTGTATAAGCCTAATGACCTTCTTAGGACACTTAAGGGCACACTTACCGCAACCCCTGCACTTATCGTAATCAATTACAGGAATATTCCCATTCATTGTTATTGCCTCGAAAGGGCATTCCTTAACACATAATGTACAGCCTATACATCCCGAAGCGCAGGCATCAATAACGGCTTTTCCCTTATCCTGTGAATTGCACTCTACAGCAACCGTTCTCTTCTTAACCGGTCTAATTGCCATCACCTGTCTAGGACATGCTAATACACAGCTTCCACAACCAATACACTTGTTATCATCAACCACCGGAACACCATTCACAATGGTAATGGCATCACAAGGACATACCTTTTTACAGTTACCAAAGCCCAGACAGCCATAAGTACAGGTCTTAGGTCCGCCTCCCTGCATCTGTGCTGCAATTTTGCAGTCTTCAACCCCTATGTAGGTGTAGTTATTCTTTGCCTTATCACAGGTGCCTGAACACTTAGCGTATGCAACCCTCTTCTGGGCAGCCTCAGCCTCTACGCCCATAATTGAAGATATCACTGCTACATTCTCGTCACTGCAGCCCGCACAAGCATTGACCTTGGCTTTACCCTCTACAATAGCCTTTGCACAGGCGTCACAGCCCGCATAACCACAGCCGCCGCAGTTATTTCCCGGAAGCTGTTCACGTATAAGATTCTCCCTCTCATCAACCTCTACCTTGAACTTTTCACCAGATACCCCTAAGAACACGCCAATCAAGATACCGACAGCACCCACAACTGCTGCAGCAATCAATATTCCAGTCATAATAATCCTCTACGCCTCCTTAGATAATGCCCGAAAAGCCCATAAAAGCAATAGCCATCAAGCCTGCTGTCACAAGCACAATCGGCGTACCCTTAAAGCTGTCGGGAATATCATTATACTCAATACGTTCTCTCACACCGGCAAGAATAACTATGGAAATTGTAAATCCAACAGCCGTTGCAAATCCATTAACCACTGACGTCAGTATACCGTAATCATTCTGTACATTGGTAAGGGCGATACCTAACACTGCACAGTTGGTTGTAATAAGCGGCAGGTATACTCCCAATGCTTTGTAAAGCGACGGGCTGGTTTTTTTGAGGAACATTTCAACAAACTGTACCAGTGCCGCAATCAAAAGAATAAAAACAATTGTCTTCAAATATTCAATGTGCAAATTGACCAGAATATAATTGTATATAAGACTGGTCAGAAAAGAAGATATCGTAATAACGAATATTACTGCTCCTCCCATTCCTGCTGCAGTGTCCATTTTCTTTGATACGCCAAGAAAAGGACAGATACCAAGAAACTGGCTGAGCACCACATTATTTACAAGTGCTGAACCTATTGCAATAAGAATTAACTCTTTCATCAGCCTTCCTCCTTCTTAGCTTCTTCCTCTGCGAATACTCTGCCGCCGCACATCATATTGGTACATGAAGCGCAGCCTGCATCCTTGCAGATGGTAATATCCGAATACTCTTTTTTCTTTCTGTTCTTACACTTATTCTGGATGGCAACAAGCGCTGCCAGAACGAAAAATGCTCCCGGTGGAAGGATGAATATAATAATTGGCTCATAGGATGCCGGCATAATGTGAAATCCGAACACCGTTCCCGCTCCGATAAGTTCACGGAAAGCACCTAACACCGTCAGACCCACCGTAAATCCTAGTCCCATTCCAAGGCCGTCAAACATACTAGGAAGCACCGGATTTTTGGAAGCATAAGCCTCTGCGCGTCCAAGTATAATACAGTTAACAACAATAAGCGGTATGTAAATTCCCAGCGCATCATACAATGACGGCGGGCAGTATGCCTGCATAAGAAAATCAACAAAGGTAACAAAGGATGCCACAATTACAATGAATGCGGGCATTCTCACTCTTGAAGGTATAACCTTACGAAGCATTGAAATCATAATATTTGACAGCGTAAGTACCACTGTGGAGGCCAGCCCCATTCCGGCACCGTTAATGGCTGCCGTAGTTACCGCCAGAGTCGGACACATTCCGAGCATAAGTACAAATGTCGGATTTTCCTTTACAATTCCGTTATAAAGACGTTCCACACACTTATTCATTATTTTGCACCTCCTTTGTCCATGATTGCAGCGTATGCGGCAAGCGCAGCATTGACACCGTTTGTCATGGATTTGGTTGTATAGGTAGCGGATGATATGGCATCTATCTCGTCAGGTCTTGTGCTTCCTGTCTTGGTGTATGTAAATCCATCTGTTGTAACACCGGAGAACTTATTTAAGAAACTGTCATTCTGGGCATTCATACCAAGACCCGGAGTCTCACCTATGGAAAGAATCTCAACGCCGGCTACAGTACCGTCAGCAAGAACGCCCACAGATATCTGAATATCACCGCCGTAGCCTTCACCGTTGGTAACAGTAATAACATAGCCCAACAGTTCATTTCCGCCCTGATATGCCGTCACCACGGAATCAAGGGTGTTAGCTGTATTGTCTTTAAGTTTTGATGTAAAACTGTCTTTAATTGTTGCAAGCTCCTCATCACTCCAAGGCTCGAAGCTTAAGGAAGCTACAATCTCAGCCACCTCTGCCTCATTGGCAGCTTTCTCATCCTCACTGTCTGCCCCATCCGACATGGTGAGCCTGTAATATTTCTCAAATACAGCCTTGTATGCTTTTTCCTTTTTTATTCTGCTCTGCTCTGCGATAGGCTTCTTGGTAATCTCATATACACCTCCAAGCAGCAGACCAGCAATCAGTGTAATTGCAAAGAGAATAAGTGCATCTTTAATAATCTGTTTCATCTACTTATCCTCCTTCTTTTCTTTCTTCTGACGAACAATTCCGAAAGCCCTCGGCGCCGTATACTTCTCAATAATCGGCACTAACAGGTTGGAGAAAATAATAGCATAGGAAACACCCTCTGCATTGTTGCCCTGATAACGGAATATTCCTGTAAGAATACCTAATAAAATACCGAATACAATCTTGCCTTTCTTGGTAACCGGGCTTGTGACATAATCCGTTGCCATGAAAAAGGCACCAAGCATAAGTCCGCCGCCGCAAAGCTCTGCAGCCAGGTATGTAAGGTCGAAGCGTCTTGCACCGAAAATAAGTGTATATACAGCAAAGGTTCCGATATATGTAAGCGGAATTCTTATGGAAATAACATTTCTGATAAGAAGATATGCCGCACCGATTAATATTGCAATAACAGAAGTCTCACCGATGGTTCCGCCTGTTGTACCGATGAACATTGACAGTACATCAACCTCCCCGCCTGCTTTAAGCACTGCAAGAGGTGTTGCGGAGGATACCCCGTCATAGACAAAATTCGTCATATATCCGGCGAAAGATATGAGAAGAAAACATCTTGCCGCCAGCGCCGGGTTCATAAAGTTCTGTCCCAAGCCTCCGAAAAGCTGCTTAACCACAATAATTGCAAATACACAGCCTAAAATGACAAGTCCCACTGGCATTGTGGATGGCATATTAAGCGCAATCAGAAGTCCTGTTACCACTGCACTCATATCCATGATGGTAATGGGTTTTTTCATAAGAAATTCGTATGCGCACTCAGCGCCTACACTTGCCAGAATGGCAACCACTACGATAAGTGCAGCGTGCCAGCCGAAATTGTATATACCGAAAATCGTTGCCGGAAGAAGTGCGATAACCACGTCCAGCATGATTCTCTGTGTTGTTGTTTTATCACTAACATGTGGTGATGATGATACATAAGACATCCTGCTTCTTCCTCCTATTTCTTTCTTCTCTCTGCCATAACCATCTTGCGCATAGCCTTAATGGACTGGGTAAGCTGGCGTTTTGCCGGACATATATATGAACAGCAGCCGCACTCAACACATTCCATACCGAAGTTCTTTACAAAGGCATCCATTGCCCCGCGTCTTGCAAGAGTTGTCAGCTTAGCCGGAAGAAGATTCTCCGGACATACATCGCCGCAGCGACCGCAGCGGATGCAGGCACTCTCCTCATTATCCTTGACTGTATCATGTGTAAATGCAAGCAATGATGAAGTATTCTTGGTTACCGGAACATTCAGGCTGTACATGGCAAAGCCCATCATAGGTCCGCCGGAAATAATCTTCTCCGGTTCACTTACAAAACCTCCCACAGCATCTACCAGCTCCGTATACGGAGTTCCTACATATACAAGGAAGTTCCTTGGATTCTTAACCGCATCTCCCGTCACAGTGACAATTCTTCTGGTAAGTGGCTTCTTCTCCATAAC
>CAMAKT010000044.1 GCA_945836135.1 uncultured Clostridia bacterium
CATGAACTGTCAGGGCTTTCCTTATTTCGGAATATGGTCAAAAGCGGTGAACGAATTCCTCTGCTTAGAGCCGTGGTACGGGTTAGCAGATACAGAAGAGCATGACGGTGTTCTCACCCACAAGGTAGGAGTGAATAAGCTTGCTGCCGGTGAAACCGCAACGTATGGTTACAGTGTGGAGCTATTGTAGTTTTGTGATTATTCCAAGGAGGTTCACCCATGGAAGAGTTTTTTCAGACACCGTCACCGTCGGTGTCGTCAAGAAGAATACTGTACACTCCCAGCACGTGGGCCAAAAGCAATCTGATTTTTTTGCAGGAGACAGGCTCTCTTCAGGCAATCAGACCCCATGTCTCCACGAGGCATAATCTGCAGTCATATCTGTGCTTTGTGGTGCTTGAAGGAAAAGGATGTCTTGAGTATGATGGGCGCAGATATGAGATGGCGCAGGGTGACTGCGCCTTTATAGATTGTAGAAAAAGATACAGCCACATTACGGGCAGCACCGGAGAGAGCGGAAGAAATGCCGGGGATGGTGAGGGAAGCGGCCTGTGGTCCCTTAAGTGGGCTCATTTTTACGGAGCGAATATGCAGGCGATATATGATAAATATCTGGAGCGGGGAGGTCAGCCGGTCTTCAAACCGGAGAACATCAGTGTGTATACGGAGCTCTTGGAGAAACTGTATGAGCTGGCGGCTTCCGAGGATTATATCCGGGATATGCGTATCAACAGTACGTTGAGCGAGCTGCTTGCGTTCATCATGGAGCAGTCATGGCATCCGGAGAATATTACCATCAGCAAAAAGCGACTTGACCTTGTAAATGTTAAGAGCTACTTGGACGAACACTACACCGAGAAAATAAGCCTTGACGACCTTTCGAGCCGATTTTTTATTGACAAATTCTACCTGTCGAAGATTTTCAAGGATGCCTATGGGACAACAATCAATGCCTACGTTCTTTCAAGGAGAATAACAGAGGCCAAGAAGTTACTGAGATTTACGGATATGAGTATTGATGAAATAGGAAGCCGCGTCGGAATGAATGATGCCAACTATTTCAGCAGAAGTTTTAAGAAGCTTGAAGGTATAAGCCCAAGTGAGTATAAGAGACTCTGGTAACTAAGGCTATATAACAAGCTTTTGTACCAAAGTAAAAAACCAATATTGTGCTAATAATTCTCCGTATATGCTGTTAAAGTCGGAGAATACTTGGTATAGAATTGGTCTAAAAGTGAAGAATTAAAAACAAAAAGAGAATTTTATGACAAGGAGTATGCCCATGAAAAAAGCATTGATAACAGGTATTACAGGACAGGACGGTTCGTTTCTGGCAGAATTTTTATTGGAGAAAGGATATGAGGTTCACGGAATAACAAGACGTGCTTCCATATCCAATACTGCGCGCATTGACCATCTTCTTAGGGACGGTCTTGTTAAGCTTCATGATGGTGATTTGTCGGATTCGTTGTCGCTTATAAGAGTTATAGGTGAGATTATGCCGGATGAGATATATAATCTTGCGGCGCAGTCCCATGTTCAGGTGTCATTTGATTCACCGGAGTATTCAGGTGATATTGACGCTATAGGTGTGCTTCGTATTCTTGAGGCGGTAAGAACTCTCGGGCTTGCCAAGAAAACCAAGATATATCAGGCATCCACCTCGGAGCTCTACGGCAAGGTTGAAGAATGTCCGCAGTCGGAGACTACACCATTCCATCCTTACAGCCCTTACGCTGTTGCCAAGCAGTATGGTTTCTGGATGATTAAGGAGTATCGCGAAGCGTACGGTATGTTCGCTGTGAACGGAATTTTATTTAATCATGAGTCGGAACGCCGCGGTGAGAATTTTGTTACCAGGAAGATTACACTTGCCGCAGGCAGAATTGCCGAGGGTCTTCAGGATCATCTTGAGCTTGGCAATATGGATTCCTTAAGAGACTGGGGATATGCCAAGGATTATGTGGAGTGTATGTGGCTTATTATGCAGCATGAGGTGCCTGAGGATTTCGTAATTGCCACAGGCGTACAGCATTCAGTAAGGGATTTCACTGAGAAGGCTTTTGCCGCCAATGGTATAACCATCCGCTGGGAAGGAACGGGTGTTGATGAGAAGGGCTATGATGCCGCTACAGGAAAGATGCTTGTATGTGTTAATCCACAGTGGTTCCGTCCTACCGATGTTGATAATCTGTGGGGCAATCCTGCAAAGGCGGTGTCGGTTCTTGGCTGGAATCCTCAGAAGACAAGCTATGAGCAGCTTGTGAAGATTATGGCAGAGCATGACAGAAAGCTTGCCAAGCAGGAGAAGCTGCTGCAGCAGTAATGTCCGGAATATGTTGTGCTTCTTAGCGGATTATGTATTAAGCATGGAGAAATATAGGACAGAACAAGTAAAATAGAGGATAGAACAATGGAAAAGAATTCAAAAATATATGTTGCCGGACACAGAGGAATGGTTGGCTCGGCCATCGTAAGGGAGTTAAAAAGACAGGGTTACGAGAATATAATTACAAGAACCCATAAGGAGCTTGACCTGTGCAGACAGGAGGATGTGGAGAGATTTTTTGCCGAGGAAAAGCCGGAGTACGTATTTCTTGCCGCAGCAAAGGTGGGTGGTATTGTGGCTAACCAGGAGGCACTTGCTGATTTCATGTACTACAATATGACTCTTGAGATGAATGTCATCCATTCAGCATGGCAGAACGGCTGTAAGAAGTTGGAGTTTCTTGGTTCCTCATGTATATATCCGAGAATGGCACCACAGCCTATGCCGGAGAGCTGCCTTCTCACATCGGAGCTTGAAAAGACCAATGAGGCCTATGCGCTTGCCAAGATATCCGGTCTTAAGTACTGTGAATTCCTGAACAGGCAGTACGGCACCGATTATATATCAGTTATGCCGACCAATCTCTATGGACCTAATGATAACTATCATCCTACCCACAGCCATGTGCTTCCTGCACTTATAAGAAGGTTCCATGAGGCTAAGGAACAGAATCTCCCGTATGTTACCTGCTGGGGCGATGGAAGTCCGTTAAGAGAGTTCCTTTATGTTGACGATCTGGCTAATCTGTGTGTATTTCTTATGAATAACTACAGCGGCAATGAGACAGTCAATGCAGGAACAGGCAAGGAGCTTACAATCAAGGAGCTGACGGAGTTGGTTGCAAAGGTAATCGGATATACCGGCGAGATTCGCTGGGATGCCTCCAAGCCTAATGGTACTCCGCGTAAACTTCTGGATGTTTCCAAGGCAGCAGGGCTTGGCTGGACATATAAGACTGAGTTAGAGGACGGAATAAGGCTTTCCTACGAGGATTTCTTAAATAATCCTATGAGGGCTGAAAGATAATAGCCGGAAGATGTGTTTACAAAAAGTATGCGTTTTGCTATAATTGAAACGCATACTTTTTTAGTGCAATAAATATAATTACGCTGAAGGCAAAAAATTTTTGTTTTCAACAGCTTATATAGCAGAAATGAGGACATTTATGGGAAAATATTTCGGCACTGACGGCTTCAGGGGTGAGGCAAACATGAATCTGACGGCAGAGCATGCATATAAGGTGGGCAGATTTTTAGGCTGGTATTACGGAGAGCTTAAGAGAAGGAGCGGCGATGACACACCTGCTAGGATTGTTATCGGCAAGGATACCAGACGCTCAAGCTATATGTTTGAATATACATTGGTGGGTGGCCTTGTGGCTTCGGGGGCGGACGCATACCTTCTTCACGTTACAACCACTCCTTCTGTGGCTTATGTGGCAAGGACTGATGGTTTTGACTGCGGAATTATGATTTCTGCAAGCCACAACCCGTATTATGACAATGGAATTAAGCTGATAAACGGTCAGGGCGAGAAGATGGACGAGTCCACCATAGAGCTTGTGGAGGCATACATAGACGGAAGGCTGGAGGTGTTCGGCCAGAAGTATGATGAGGTTCCTTATGCCCATAAGGACAAAATAGGATGTACGGTGGACTATGTCGCAGGTCGTAACCGATATATGGGCTATCTTATATCGCTGGGAATATATTCATTTAAGGGAATGAAAGTGGGGCTGGATTGCGCTAACGGCAGCTCGTGGAATATCGCCAAGTCCGTATTTGATGCGCTGGGAGCCAAGACCTATGTGATTAATGCCGAGCCGGACGGAACCAATATCAATATGAATGCCGGTTCAACACATATTGAAGGTCTGCAGAAGTTCGTTGTGGAGAATGGTCTGGATGTGGGTTTTGCTTATGACGGAGATGCTGACAGATGTCTCTGTGTTGATGAGAAGGGCAATGTTGTCAGCGGCGACCACATTATGTATATATACGGAAAGTACTTAAAGGAGCGCGGCAAGCTTATAAATAATACGGTTGTCACCACGGTCATGTCCAATTTCGGCCTGTACAAGGCATTTGATGAGGCGGGAATTGATTATGTTAAGACGGCAGTGGGAGACAAGTATGTCTATGAGTATATGTGCCAGAGCGGCTGTCGAATCGGAGGAGAGCAGTCGGGACATATTATTTTCTCAAAATACGCATCCACAGGTGACGGAATACTTACAAGCCTCAAGATGATGGAGGTTATGATTGCCAAAAAGAAGAAGATGAGCGAGTTATGCGAAGGTCTTTTAATCTATCCGCAGGTGCTTAAAAATGCCAGAGTTACGGATAAGCGTGCAGCTCAGGATGATGAGGATGTCAAGGCAGCAGTTCAGGCTGTAGCAGACAGCCTTGGAGCATCGGGGCGTATCCTTGTGCGTGAATCAGGTACGGAGCCTTTGGTTCGCGTGATGGTAGAGGCCGAGAGCGATGAAATCTGCGCTAAGTATGTTGAGCAGGTTCTTGAGGTAATCAGGGCTAAGGGATATATGGCGTAGAATATTTTTGTTTTTTGCCAGAACTGGCAGGTGTAATATTTGAATATTATGATAAAATAAAATAATGTCCGGGGCGTTTCATAACCGGACGAAAAAACGCACGCACGTAACTATTAACCAATGCACGCAGACACACACACAAATGCTTGCAGCGAATATGCGTGCGTTTTTTTTATACTTTTTTTATAGATGAAACGAATATTATAGATATTTGGATTTGTGTATGTTATAATTAGTTTATTAGTCCGAAATGAGAAGGAATGAATCAAAATGTACGACAGCATCGAATTTGGCAAGTATCTTAACAGTCTGCGGGAGAAGGGAGATATATTAATGACGGCAGTCTGTGATGGTATCTGCAATACCAGCACTCTGAGTCGAATTGAAAATGGCAAAAAGGAAGTCAGTAAGTTGGTACAGGACAGGCTTCTCGGGAGGCTGGGAGTTGCATCGGAGAATTTTGAGAATATGATATTTTGCGATGAGTATGACAGATGGATGCTGATGCAGGAGATAGTAAAGCTGGTTCAACATGAGGAGATGGATAAAGCGGATGCGCTTTTAGATAGAATGGAGAGCGAGTGGAACATCAGGAAACGCCGTGAGTCCGGTGATGACCTGGACGCGATCCTAGAGTTGCAGTTCTGCCTATGTATGAAGGCACAGATAAGGCGCTATCAAAAGGCAGATGCAAGGGAACTGCGTGACCGTTACTACGAGGCCCTGAGCCAGACTGTTATAGATTTTCAAAGGGGAGACACAGGAAAAAACACAACTGAGAGAAGATACTTATCAATTGAGGAGATCAACTTAATTATTGAGTATTGCAGATATTTGCCGACAGCAGATGGGCTTATTTATATAAGGGATGTCATAGGATTTATCGAGGAAAGGTTTACCGACAAGCTTACGAAGGCAAAGGTATATCCGAAAGCAGTATATTATCTGTACCTGCTTGAGAACAGAAACGGATTGGTGAGCCGGGAAAAGAACGAGGAGCTTTTAAAGTTGGCGACCAATGCCATAGAGAGTCTTCGCATTGTATCCAGGGGATATTATCTGTGTGAACTGCTGGATATGAAGATTGACCTGATTGAAAAAATCGCGGGTAATATGGTATCGGAGTGGAAGGCTGCCGGTGCGGACTTTGACGTTATTGAAAATATAGATACTGAGTTTGAAGAACATTATGGTAATACTGATGAATACACCCTCAAGGCGCAGTATATGTGGTGTAGAATCAACAGATATGTGCTGGAGCAGATATATGATAGAGCTGGTGTGAAATCTTATATGTATGAATTCTGCTATATCTATGCAGACATGGAAGTATACTGTATAGAGGAGATTATAGGAACCCGCAGAAAAATGTTGGGGATGAACCTCAAGGAGCTGAGTGTTGGAATATGCTCTGACAGAACGGTAATCCGCATAGAGAAAAAGGCTACGAAGCCACAGCGTTATATTATCCATCAGCTCTTAGTGCGCCTTGGACTGTCCGGGGAATTCAGCAGGATTGAGATTATCAGCCCTGACACAGAGGTTCATGAAATGTTTAACAAGCTTCGTACCAGCCTTAATAATAGGGAGTTTGATAAGGTAGATGAGCTGCTTGACATTATTTCTGCAAAGGTTGACACAGGAATTGTCCAGAACAGGCAGGTACTGGCACGCATAAGGGCATGCAGCATGTATCGCAGCGGGAAGATAGACGGCAGGGAGTTTATTAAGCGTATAAAAGAAGTATTGGAATATACAATTCCTTATAATGCTGCGGTAGCGGATACGCCAAAATACATGACCAATGAGGAGTTAGCATGCCTTCAGAACATTTTGGCGACGAAGCTGTTCGTTGCACCGGAAGTGAGGGAATGCTATGATGCATTGCTTAAGATGTATGAACCTAAGGAGGGGAAAATCAATAACTATCTGTGTATGTATGAGTTTGTCATGCTTCCTTTGTCAAGCTATATGGGAGACTGCGGTATGTATGACAAGGCCGACGAAAAGGATAGCATAATTTATGTCAATGCCCTGTATAACAGAAGGCTAATGGGAATAATGGGCAGCTTATATGATATGCTGTGGAATGATATGCAGAGAAAGAAACAGAAAATTGCTATGCATAGGGACATAGCTTATAGAGATGAACTGAAAAGATGCATGGTGCTGAGTTCATTAATAAAAAAGAAGAAAAGCTATCGGTTCTATCACGATAAGCTGAGAGATTCCGAAGAATAACTTTAACCTGCGTTACAGGCAAATTAAACATAAACAAATGAAGAAGTATTCTATATCTGTAGACTAACCGGATATTATAGAGATTTGTTCCCCTGTATGATATAATGAGCGTAAGTGAGTCAACATGCTTGCATGATTGACGAACGGCGAAATTATTGAGTGAGCTTTGCTCACGATATAATTGTAATACAAAGATACGTTTAGACGTATGGAGAGTATGAATTATACGTAAACGAGAAGGAATGAATCATGATGTACGACAGCATCGAATTTGGCAGATATCTGAACAGCCTGCGCGAGAAGAGTAATATATCCATGGCAGCAGTCTGTGACGGCATCTGCAATACCAGTACGCTGAGTCGTATCGAAAACGGCAAAAAAGAAGTCAGCAAGCTGGTACAGGACAGGCTTCTTGGAAGGCTTGGCGTAACATCAGAAAATTTCGAAAATATGGTATTCTGCGATGAGTATGACAGGTGGAAGCTCATGCAGGAGATAGTAAAACTGGTTCAGCACGAGGAGATGGACAGGGCAAGTGCGCTTTTAGACAAGATGGAAAAGGATTTGTCCATCAAGAAACGCAGGGGGATAGGTGATGACCTTGACGCCATTCTTGAGATGCAGTTCTATCTGTGCATGAAGGCCCAGATAAGGTGTTATCAAAATGCAGATGGCAAGGAAGTTGGGGACCTCTATTATGAAGCGCTCACCCAGACCATAACTATTTTAAAAGGCAAAAACGTAGGAAAATCAGCATTTGAAGGAAGATACTTTTCCGTAGAGGAGATTAATCTGATTATCGAATACTGCAGATACATGCCGGTGGCGAAGGGACTGGTATGTATAAGGGCTGTTGTAGAATTTATTGACGAGAGATTTACGAATAAGCTTGCCAAAGCTAAAGTTTATCCGAAGGCAATTTATTACCTGTATCTGCTTGAGAAGAGAAACGGACTGGACAGTCAGATAAAATACAAACGTCTTTTAAAGCAAGCAACTGAAGCAATAGAGTGTCTTAGAGATGCATTAAGAAGCTATTACTTGTGTGAGCTGCTGGATATGAAGATGGAGCTGATTAAGTGTTGTGCGGGCAGTGAGATATCGGAGTGGGAGTCTGTCGGTGCAGATTTTGATATCATGGGACATATAGACACGGATTTTGAAGACAGATACGGAAATACCGACGAATACAGTCCTGAATCCCAGTATGCATGGTGCAGAATCAACAGGTATGTTCTGGAGGAACTGTATCAAAGAGCAGGTGTGAAGCACTATATGTGTGAGTCCAGCTATATCTATGTTGATACGGAGGTATACTGTATAGAGGAGATTATACGAACCCGAAGAAAGATGCTGGGCATGAGCTTAAGCAAGTTGAGCGCAGGTATATGCTCGGAAAGAACGGTGAGCCGTATGGAGAAGAAAGCTTCCAAGACACAACGCCCGATTATACATAGACTCTTTGTACGCCTTGGATTATCAGGGGAGCTTAATAGGATAGAGATTATCAGTTCTGATGCTGAAGTGCATGAGATGTTTTACCAGCTTCGGGTGCATCTTAATAATAGAGAGTATTGTAAGGCGGAGGAGCTGTTGAACATAATTGCCGCAAGGGTTGATATGGGAATTGCGCAGAATAAACAGGTGTTTGCTCGCATAAGGGCATCCATTTTGTATTATAGTGGAAAGATAGACGGAAGGAAATATATTGACCTTATAAAGGAGGCGTTGGAATATACACTTCCCTATAGTGTAGCTGTGGCTGATATATCGAAATATATGACAAATGAGGAACTGGCTTGTTTTCAGAACATTATGGGAACGAAACTACACAATGAAACAGAAGTAAGGCAATGCTGTAATACTTTGCTTATGATGTATCAGTCTAGAGAGGACGCAATCAGTAACTACTTTGATATGTATGCATTTGTTATGAGACTTGTGGCAAGTTATATGGGCGACTGTGGACTATATGATGATAGTGACGAGAAAGATAATATCATATTTGTTAATTCTTTATTCAATAGAAAAATGTCACCTATAGCAGGAAGTCTATATGATATGTTATGGAATGATTTAAGGAGAAAAGATAAAAAAATAGCTATGCATAGGAGCATAGCTTACAGCGATGAGCTGAAAAAATGTATGATTTTAAGTACATTAATAAGAAGAAAGGAAAAATTTCAATTTTATTGTGAAAAACTTAAAAATCATACAGAAGGATAAGTCTTAGATATCTTTTATTATATCATAAGTAGGCTCATCATCCGAATATGTACTAATCCCATAATTATAATCATCTCCGCCCTTATTGCTGTTATCCTTTATAGGTGCAACAAGTGCAAGTAATGCTGCGATAGTCACAACGGATACTGTAAGATTTGTAATAAAAGTTCTCTTCATAATTATATCTCCTTGCAATAGGTTATTTTTTGTACAACCCTATTATAAGTTGATATATGGTATAATGAGCCCCGCCAGAACTGGCAAAAAAGTTTTTTGCCAGTTCTGGCAGGTATTGGGCAAAATATAAGCCGGACAACAGTCCGGCTTAATCAGTCTTTTATTCGGAAAAAGGCGTCCCCTTTTTTTCTTTAATTATATAGCGTGGACGCTCTTTGGTCTCCAAGTACATTTTACCGATGTATTCGCCGAGTACGCCCAGGCTTAGAAGCTGTATTCCGCCAAGGAAGCAGACAATACATATCATACTTGCCCAGCCTGCGACCGTGCGGGACATGATGAACATGACTATTGCCCAGATTACACCCACAAAGCCCAGAAGGGAGACGATGCAGCCAAGTACCGTGATAATACGGATTGGTTTGACACTGAGACTTGTAATCCCTTCAAGGGCAAAATTAATCATCTTCCGCAGAGGATAGTGACTTTTGCCAGCAAGGCGGGCATGGCGCTCATAATATACGCAGGTACTGTTAAAGCCCACCATAGGAATAATTCCACGTAAGAACAGGTTGCTTTCTTTGAAATTGGCCAGTTCATTCAGAAAACGCTTGTCTAACAGTCTGTAGTCGGCGTGGTTATACACAGTGTTGCTGCCCATTTTGTTCATAAGCTTATAAAAAAGCAGTGCACTATTGCGTTTAAAGAAGCTGTCCGTGCTACGGTCGCTACGTACGCCGTAGACGATATCTGCTCCGTTTTGGTAGGCGGCAATCATGTCATCCATGGCGTTTATATCATCCTGACCATCACAGTCGATACTTATGGTAATGTCGGCCAATTCTTTTGCCTCCATAAGTCCGGCAAGAAGTGCATACTGGTGACCGAAATTGCGGGACAGGCTCAGTGCACAGAAATGTTCATCCTGTTCGCAGAGTCCTGAGATAATATCCCATGTTCCATCCTGTGAACCGTCATTGACAAGCATAATACGGCTTGATGGCATTATGATGTTCTGTTCTATAAGACTATTCAGTTTTTTTAGGAACATTCCTGAGGTAATGGGAAGAACAGCCTCCTCATTAAAACAGGGAATGACAATGTACAGTATAGGAGTCATAGTAATAAGCCTTCACTTGTCATTTGATTAGTTGCTTTCATTGCTGCTGATGTATTAGTATTTGATTTTGTCATCGGCATCCAATATTGCTCCGGTCTGTACCTCAACCACCTGTAGTTCCGTGTCTGCGTGTATGGTGTGTCGGCAGCCGATAGGAAGAGTGATAACGTCTCCTGCCTTGACTTTCTGCCTTACATCATCCACAATGGCATAGCCTGTTCCGGAAAGC
Source organism: uncultured Clostridia bacterium (assembly GCA_945836135.1). Taxonomy (GTDB): domain Bacteria; phylum Bacillota; class Clostridia; order Lachnospirales; family Lachnospiraceae; genus CAG-882. Next base: position 10,874 of record CAMAKT010000044.1, read on the forward strand.
ACGGTCCATACTTCGTCACGATGTTCGTGGCTGTGATAATTAAGCTCATGTCCCGGACGGAGAATTATCTTGATGGTAAGTGACTCGGGCTGAATATCCAGAATGGTAAAGCTGCCCCATGCCTTTTCCTCAAAGCGGGCAAGTGGGTCGAGCTTGTCCACATAAGGCTTGATTGTACTGCTCTTTGATTTATCGGAGACAAGTACGCCGTCACAGCCGACGGATACAACAATGTCCTTAAGGCCTACGCAGATAACAGGCAGGTCAAGCTGGTTGATGACATTGCTACCTAAGCAGTCCACCATCTGAACATTCCCGATGGCATCCTTGTCCATAACTTCGGTAAAGGCATCCCATGAACCAACGTCCTTCCATTGTCCGGTAAAACGCAGGCACTGGATATTGTGTTCCTTTTCAACTACTGCGTAATCAAAGCTTATCTTGGTCAAATCCGCATAATTGTCATAGAGTGTCTGATAGTCGGCACTGCCTAACATTCTGCGGGAAATATCAAGAAGATAGGAGAGCTTATAGGCAAACACGCCTCCGTTCCACAATGCGCCCTGCTCAATATATTCGGTAGCGGCTATCTCGTTAGGTTTCTCGATAAAACGGCTTACACGGCTTATGGTGTCCTTGGACTCAGGCATAATATATCCATAGCTGGTGCTTGGGAAGGTTGGTGCTATCCCCAGCAATGACAGATTCGAAGTACCCTTGGCAGCCAGCTCTGACAGCTGTTTAACGGCTTCAAAATAGTCGGAATTAACATAAGGGTCAACAGGGCATACCACAACCGGCTCGCTTGGGTCAATATTCTTCACTCCTGCAAGGAATGCACTGGCAAGGGCTATGGCAGGGAAGGTATCACGCCTGCAAGGCTCGATGCATATTGAAACCTTGTTGCCTAACTGGTGCTTGATGGTTCCAACCTGACGTCTGCCGGTTGCAATTACCACATTGGCGGATGGGTCAACAGTGGTAATCTGGCGGTATACGCGCTGCACCATGGATTCCTGTTCTCCCTTATCGTTGCTTAACAGCGGAATAAACTGCTTGGAGCGCACAGTATTTGAAAGCGGCCAGAGGCGCTGGCCAGAGCCTCCGGATAATAAAATTATGTTCATGATGTATCCTTTCAGAAAAAAATATATATTAGATTTTTATCATTATAGCAAAATAAACAATACTATTCAAGCAAGTAAAGATTGCTTTTTTTGTAAATATGTTGTAATCTAAAAATATTAAGCTAAAGGGGGCAACACCATGAACAATCAGGAAATGATGGCTCTTGACGAGAAGCATAATGCGGAATTCGAAGAGCTTGTAAAATATTGTATGACCTCCGGTGCAATCAATCTTGATTTGTACGAGGAATATGACGTTAAGAGAGGACTGCGTGATGCCAACGGTAAGGGTGTGTTGACAGGACTTACCGAGATATCCGATGTCGTTTCATATAAATCAATAGAGGGCGTCAAGACACCGATTGACGGTGAGTTATATTATCAGGGCTACAATGTGGCAGACATGATTGCGGGTCTTGGTGACAGGAGATTTGCATTTGAGGAAGCTACATATCTTCTTCTGTTTGGCGAGTTGCCGACCGAGCCGCAGCTTCAGCAGTTTATCGGAATACTGTCAGAGCTTCAGGAACTGTCGGGACATTTTGTCCGTGATGTCATCATGAAGGCGCCGAGCCAGAATATCATGAATGCACTTCTTAAAAGTATTGTTACTCTTTATTCATATGACGAGAATCCGGAGGATATTTCTCCGGCTAATGTACTGCGTCAGTCTTTACAGCTTATTGGTAAAATGCCGCTTATTTCCGTATATGCATATCATTCATACCGCCATTTCAAGATGGATGACGTTCTGCTCATCCGCAATCCGGATAAGAACTGTTCTACCGCAGAGAATATTTTGAGAATGTTACGTCCTGACGGCAAGTATACAGAGCTTGAGGCGAGAGTTCTTGATGTAGCTTTAGTGCTGCATGCAGAGCACGGTGGTGGTAATAACTCCACATTCACCACACATGTTGTTACCTCGTCAGGTACGGATACTTATTCAGCTATTGCAGCTTCCATTGCATCACTTAAGGGACCTAAGCACGGCGGTGCCAACCTCAAGGTAACACATATGCTTGAGAACATTAAGGAAAATGTAAAAAACTGGGAAGATGAGGCAGAGATTGAGGCATATCTGATTAAGATTCTCGATAAGCAGGCATTTGACGGTGCAGGTCTGATATATGGTATGGGACATGCCGTATACACACTTTCGGATCCTAGAGAGGTTATTCTTAAGAAATATGCAAAGAGTCTTTCCGAGGAGAAGGGACTTACTGCCGAATTTGAGCTGTTAGATCGTATTGAGAGAATTGCAGGAAGAATTATTGCAGAGAGAAGAAGACTTTTTAAGCCGATATGTGCAAATGTGGATTTTTACAGCGGTTTTGTGTATACTATGCTTGGAATACCTGAAGAGCTGTTCACTCCGATTTTTGCCATTGCGCGTATATCAGGCTGGAGTGCACACAGACTTGAGGAACTGGTTAATAATGGCAAGATTATCCGTCCTGCATATAAGTATGTAGGCTGGCACAAGCCATATTATGACCTTGAGCATCGTGTGGGAGATGTAAACGATAACTGGAAATAAAGACCATTAAAAAAAGAAAAGAGGCAGGCTTATGGCAAAGAAGATACAAAAGGACATCAAGGACATTAAGTTTATCACAATAGGAGAGGTGCTGCTTCGTCTGTCACCTCCTAACTTTGAGAAGATTCGTATGGCCAATTCCTATACCATTAATTATGGCGGTGCGGAGGCCAATGTAGCCGCAGGTCTTGCAAATATGGGCGTCGACAGTACGCTGTTTACGGTGGTTCCGGACAATTCCGTAGGTAAGTCCGCGTACCGTTTCCTGCGTTCTAATGATGTACATATGTCCAAGGCACTTTATGCGGGTAACCGTATGGGCTTGTATTATCTTGAAGAGGGCTATGCAGTGCGTTCCTCCAAGGTTATATATGACAGAGCCAATTCCTCTTTTGCGACATATGATTATTCCAAGATTGATTTTAAGGAACTGCTTTCCGAATTTGACTGGCTGCATTTAAGCGGTATTACACCTGCGCTTTCACAGAACTGTCGTGATATGATTATGATGGCACTGAAGGCTGCCAAGGAGCTTGACATGATAGTAAGCTTTGACGGCAACTACAGAAGCGCATTGTGGGGATGGCAGGAGGCAAGGGACTGCATTACGGAGTACCTGCCTTATGTGGATGTATTAATCGGAATTGAGCCGCTTAATCTGATAGGGCCTGATGGGAAGGACATGAAGGACGGTCTGAGTATGCAGCCTTCATTTAAGGAGCAGGACAAGATATTTAAGGAGCTTCATGATAGGTATGATTTCATGGCCATTGCCCGCCATGTGCGCTATGTACATACCGGAAGCGAGAATTCCCTCAAGGCATTCTTGTGGTATGATGGGGAAACCTATGAGAGCAAGACATTCCGCTTCAACATTCTTGACCGTGTAGGCGGCGGAGACGCTTTTTCAAGCGGTCTGATATACGCATTGATGGAGAAGATGGAGCCGAAGGACATTGTTGATTTTGCGGTGGCAACATCGGTAATCAAGCATACAATTCATGGAGATTTCAATATTATTGATGATAAGAAGTCAATTTACAATTTGATGAAGCAGGAGTATGAGATTAAGAGATAGCAGAATAGATGTAAAGGAGTTCATATATGGCACTTAAGCGGGAATTCTATTTTAAGTCAAGCGATGGCATCAACAGGGTTCACACGGTAGAGTGGTCGCCGGAGGATGGCATTGTGAAAGCCGTATTGCAGATAGTACATGGCATGGCAGAGCACATTGGGCGTTATGATGCCTTTGCAAGGTTCATGGCGGACAATGGATATCTTGTGGTCGGTGATGACCACTTAGGACACGGAAAGACAGCGGCATCTGATACGGAATTCGGATATATGGGGGAGGATGGAGCTCATCTTCTTGTGAAGGACGAGCACAGACTCCAGAAGCATGTTAAGGAACAGTATCCGGTGGTTCCGTATATTATACTAGGTCACAGCATGGGCAGCTATATCACGAGGCGGTTTATTTCCATATACGGGGATGACGTTGATGCATGCCTTATTCTCGGAACAGGTTTTCAATCATCACTTGAGACAGGAGCAGGACTTACCCTTGCGGGAATTATCGGCAGGGCTAAGGGGGAGCATCACAGAAGCGATTTCCTGACGGAGTTAGGTTTTGGAAAATACTGCTCAAGAATTGAAAATCCTCGTACGGAGAGCGACTGGATGTGCCGTGACGAAAAGGTGGTCGATGAATTTAAGAGTGACCCGCTGTGTGATTTTATATTTACGGTAAACGGATATAAGGCATTGTTCACACTGGTTCGCGAGGATTGTGATGACAGAACTGCTGCGAAGGTTCCTAAGGAACTTCCGATATACATTCTGTCCGGCTCGGAAGATCCTGTGGGGCAGTACGGCGAGGGTGTGATGAAGACCTATGAGCAGTACAAGCAGGCAGGAATTAAGGATTTGCAGGTAAAGATATATCCGGAGATGCGTCATGAGATACTCAATGAGTATGGCAAGGAAGAGGTATTTGAGGACATCCTCAGATGGACTGAAGAGAGAATAACAGCGCAGGACTGAGCGCAGAAATGAGGTAATATATGATAAAGTTAAGTCCGGCAGGAGCATGGCTTATAAACGGAACCGAGGTAATTGAAGACAGCAGTGAGGCAGTAGCTGCGGTTGCAGCCAAGACAGGCATAACAGCAACAAAGGAAGAGGCTGCTAAGAATACTATCGCATATTCCATTTTAGAGAAGCATAATACGGCGGAGGGAATGGACAAGCTCAAGCTCCGTTTTGATAAACTGACCTCCCATGATATTACATTTGTCGGGATTATACAGACAGCCAGAGCATCAGG
>CAMAKT010000045.1 GCA_945836135.1 uncultured Clostridia bacterium
GATACGCCGAACTCTTCCTCACATGCCTTAACAAGATCGTTAAGCTCTAATACTGTTAAACCCTTGATTACTTCAATAATTTCCTGAGTTGTCATTTTATTTTCCTCCATTTAAAATTAATATGTTTGAGTCTTATGCCTCAGCGTTCTTCTCTGCAATCTGCTTAAGAACACGAGCAAAATTGGTAATTGGGGACTGAATGCTTCCAAGGAACTTGGAAAGTAATTCGTCTCTTGATGGGATAGTAGCAATAACCTTGATACCGTTCTCATCATAGTAAGTGCCATCTACAACGCCACCCTTTAACTGAAGCTTGTCAGCTGTCTGGGAGAAGTTGAATAATACTCTCGCCGGAGCTGTAGCATCTGTCTTGGAGATTGCGATAGCTGTAGGACCTTCAAGGTTCTTAGAAAGCTCCTCAAAAGGAGTATCCTTTACTGCCAGATTGATAAGAGTGTTCTTATATACCTTATAAGTAACGCCGGCTTCTCTTAACTGCTTACGAAGCTGTGTATCCTGCTCTACGGTAAGTCCACGGTAGTCAACTACGACAGCCGCAGCAGCACCGTCAAGAGCTGCGCTGATCTCATCAACAATCGGCTTCTTGATCTCTACTTTTGCCATGATTTCTTCCTCCTATTATATTTTCGCTTTGCCATAATAATATAAGGATAAATATCTAAAAAAGCTCCCCGCAGCCGGAGAGCGTACATAAGTCTGGTACTTATATTATCCCTCGGCAGGTGTACTGTGCCTTATACCCATCCGGGTACCTGCTGTCTACGGCAAATATTTGCATTTCGTTCGGGGAAAATCCCGAACGAAATGCATTATATCATTAATATATATCCGGTGTCAACCGTTTTTTTCAATTCAGCAAACTTCTCTGAATGGAAACGGATTAGCCAACATACTTAGATGTGTTAACCTTAACGCCAGGTCCCATTGTGGAAGCCAGTGTAATGTTCTTTAAGTATGTTCCCTTTAAGGATGATGGCTTAGCCTTAACGATTGCATCCATGATAGCCTGGAAGTTGTCTGCTAACTGCTCTTCTGTGAAAGAAACCTTTCCAACTGGAACATGTACAATGTTAGTCTTATCAAGTCTGTACTCAATCTTACCAGCCTTGATATCGTTGACAGCCTTTGTTACATCCATAGTAACTGTACCGGCCTTAGGGTTTGGCATTAAGCCCTTAGGTCCAAGTACACGACCAAGACGACCAACAACGCCCATCATGTCAGGTGTAGCAACAACAACGTCGAACTCGAACCATCCGTCGTTCTGAATCTTCGGAATGAGTTCCTCGCCGCCTACATAATCAGCACCGGCAGCCTCTGCCTCTGATGCCTTATCTCCCTTAGCGAATACTAAAACTCTTACAGTCTTACCTGTTCCATGAGGAAGAACTACAGCACCACGAATCTGCTGCTCTGCGTGACGTCCGTCACAACCTGTTCTGATATGAGCTTCAACTGTTTCGTCAAATTTTGCAGTTGCTGCCTTCTTAACTAAAGCTACTGCTTCAGCCGCATCGTACTGTACTGTACGGTCGATTAACTTGGCAGCTTCTGTATATTTCTTACCTTTTTTCATTCTTAATAACCTCCTAGTGGTATTTGCGGGGAAATCCCTCCCACGTCTTATGCCCGGTCAATATACCGGAAGATTCTAATATTAGTCCTCTACTACGATGCCCATGCTTCTTGCAGTACCTGCAATCATGCTTGTAGCTGCTTCAACGCTTGCTGCGTTAAGGTCAGGCATCTTAAGCTCAGCAATCTTCTGAACCTCAGATTTCTTGATTGTAGCAACCTTAGTCTTGTTAGGAACACCTGAACCGGACTTGATGTTGCAAGCCTTCTTGAGAAGAACTGCTGCAGGAGGAGTCTTTGTTACGAAGCTGAAGCTTCTGTCAGCGTAAACCGTAATAACAACAGGGATAATCATGCCATCCTGATCTGCTGTTCTGGCGTTGAACTCCTTTGTAAACTGCATGATGTTGACACCGTGCTGACCAAGTGCCGGACCAACTGGTGGAGCCGGTGTTGCTTTGCCGCCTGGAATCTGTAATTTGATATAACCTTCTACTTTCTTTGCCATTTTGGCACCTCCTAAATAATGTGGTAATTGCGGGGAAATCCCTCCCACTTCCGTATCCGGATGCAATCTGCATCCATAATAGCGGACGCATTAAAAAATGTTACATTTTCTTAATCTCTGTGAAACTTAATTCAACCGGTGTTTCACGACCAAACATGTCAACATTGATTGTAACCATACGCTTGCCTGCGTTGACGCTCTTAATCATGCCGACTGTCTTTTCCCAGACGCCGCTTGTTACGATAATGCTGTCGCCTACCTTGTACTCTGCATCTGCTTCGCCAAGTACAGCCGCATTCATACCCAATGCCTTAATCTCGGCCTCTGTTAAAGGAACAGGCTTAGATCCCGGTCCGACAAATCCGGTAACGCCTCGGGTATTACGGACAACATACCAGGTATCATCATTCATAATCATGTTAACAAGAACATATCCCGGAAACATCTTACGCTGAACCTGCTTTTTAACGCCGTTCTTAACTTCCTGAAGCTCTTCCATTGGTACCAGAACCTCAAGAATCTGATCCTGAAGATGTCTGTTTTCAATTGTCTTTTCAATGTTGGCCTTCACCTTGTTCTCATAGCCTGAGTAGGTGTGGGCTACATACCAATTTGCCTCTGACATTCCAAATCCACCTTTTCCTTATTTTACTAAGAACCCTAAACCGAAACGGAAAACAACATCGATAACGGTTATCAGCACACCCAAAATAACTGAGATAAAAACAACTGCAGCAGTCTGCTTGCCAACGGTCTCCGGTGTCGGCCATGAGATGCTCTTAAGCTGTCCCTTAAGACCTTTAAACCAGCTTGTCTTCTTAGCCGCCGGCTTCTTCTTACTCTTCTTTTCAGAATCGCCCATCGCTACCTCCAATTACTTTGTTTCCTTGTGTAATGTGTGTGCCTTACAGAACTTACAATACTTCTTAGTCTCCATTCTGTCCGGATGTGTCTTCTTGTCCTTAGTCATGTTGTAATTACGCTGCTTGCACTCTGTACATGCCAATGTTATCTTTACACGCACAACTTCCACCTCCAATTAGTTTCTTTTGAAAAATTAGTGTTTTAAGGCATAAAAAAAAAGCCTTAGCTCTTCCATAGCCACACTAGCATATCATAGGGTATGGTATAAGTCAAGAACTTTTTTAAAAAATACGGGCCAAACCGCCATATTCTATCGATTTATTTCTCCCGGTGCTTGAGTTTCTTCTTATTATATGTTATATTTTTCTTATAAACATATAACACTGTAGTATAACTTGGAAAAGCAAGGAGGTGACTGTCTTGATTAACAGCGTGTACGATTATTATATCAGCACATACGGCAATAAGTCAATATCGCGGCATGATTCGCATAAGCGCAGCGAGCTGCGTGACCTGTACAATAGTATAGTAAAGCTCAACAAGGCAGCGCCTATATATAAGGTAGATATGTCGGAGAACTCCCAGAAGCTTGCAATTGATATCAAGGAAGCGGCGCGTTCTCTTTCCGCCACCCTGGACGACATTACCGATATCTATGCCGGTGAAACCCCGATAGGTATTATGGCAACATCGGATAATCCACAGTTAGTGACAGCGGACTACATAGGAAGCGGTCTTCCGGAAAACGGAAGTCTGGAGTTCAATGTAAAGCAGCTCGCCACTCCGCAGATTAATACAGGTGAATATTTACCTTCCGGCTCCAAATCACTTTTCCCCGGCAATTATTCATTTGATATTGAGAGCGGTTCCACCACTTATGAACTGCAGTTTTCCGTAACAGATCTTGACAATAACGGTACGGTCTTAGATAAGCTTGCCCGCTCCATCACCAAATCCGGCATCGGGCTTAGCGCCGAAGTTGTCCGGAATGATTATGGTCAAAGGGCATTGCAGATAACCTCCGAAGCTGTAGGAAGCCGCAAGGGAACTCCTTACCTTTTTCGTATAACAGAGAATTCCGGTTCATCACTGTCCGGCTCTGTGAATGCACTGGGTCTGGACAATGTAAGCCAGTATCCTTCAAACGCAGTCTTTGATGTCAACGGCAAGACCAATATAACCGAGAGCAATTCCTTCACAATCGACGGTATGTATGAGGTAACACTTCATGGCACATCCGACACATATGGAACCGGAACAATAGCCGCCATCAAGGACGGCAGTGCGCTCACCACACAGTACGAAGCCTTCTGCGACAACTACAACCGACTTCTTAATCTGTCCCGCAGCAAGGATACCCATGAATTGCATATGCTCAATTCCAATATCACTTCCACCGTCAAGCGCTACCGTTCATTGCTTGAGGAGAATGGCATGACAGTGAATGATGATTACAGTCTATCCCCGGACGCGGACTCATTAGGCAAATCTGTTCAGGACGGAACCGTGTTTGACAAGCTTAAGAATCTGCAGCCCTTTAAGGATTCCCTTAAGAAGCATGTAAGCTATATTGAGGTCAATCCAATGGAATACATTAACAAAAAAATAGTTGCCTACAAGAATCCAAAGCGCTTAATCAGCACGCCTTATGCCAGTTCAATCTATACCGGAATGATGTTTGACGCCAAATTATAGTGAATACAAAAACAGCCTGTGCCCTTACAAGTGATATGCACTTATAGGTGGCTCAGGCTGTTTTTACATAATTATCTTTTCCATCGATTCAAGACGCACGTCGTAATTGTGCAGTTTTCTAACCTTCTGCTGCCCGTTACAGGCAATCCTGCGTCGCTCCTCCTCATGTTCAAGATAGTACTTCACCTTTGCAATCAAGTCTCTCTCGTCCTCGAACCATACCAGGTCAACACCATTCTCAAAGTATAAGGGCAGCTCAAGCTGGAAATTCGTGATGCAGAAGCCCCCCGCTGCCAGTATATCCCACACACGAAGCGGTATACCGCTCCGGATATTTCTTATTGTAAGATTCAGGTTAATCCGGCTGGTATGGAACACAACCGGTGATTCATCCCAATAACGCACAGGCCCCATATTGTGTGCCAGAATCAAATCTGCCTCTTCGTCGTCAGTATATACACTTACATCGAAATGCTTTGACAGCTCTCCAAGCAGCTTCATTCTCTCCATCTGCGCAATCTTGAATCCCAGCACCGTGGTTGAAAAAATCAATGATAAATTAGAAAATGAACGCTCGCTTTTTTCAATATTGAAATGCTTGTTAAGCTCATCCATAATATCCGCTGTGAGCATTCCGTCAATATAATTCTCCCCGTAGATTTCCATCTGCATCCGCATCAGCGCGTCAAAATATCCCCTGACATAGTCAGGCAGCATATCCTTGACCTCATCATAGGAATTCTTGCGGTACATACTTCCCACAAAAGCGACATCGCGAATGGTGTCATCCGCTGTGCATTCAGCTATCGCCTCATCCGCCCGCTCGGTGGCTGCTGCCAAAGGCAGATAATACACCCTCGCTCCCATCTCCTTAAAGGTAATGTAGCAGAATTTATCGAATATAAAAATATAATTACAGCTGTTGAATATGGACTGGTGATACATTGTGGACAGCGGACTGTCACATGTCCAGCACACATACTTAAGACCGTATCCGGCATACCTCTCACATATATCCGAAATGAGAGGAAAATAGTTCACGGAAAACACAATGTCATAGGCCGGACGCCCATCTTGCACCTCCGGGTATTCAGAGGTTTCAATACTTCCTGTATTCTCTGAGCCTGCTGAACCCTCTGAACTTTCCCCGACGCAACATTGCGTTAATTTTTTCACCAATTCTCTTTCAAAATTATCGTCCGACTCAAAGTTTCCCATTTCCATGGAGAAACCATCAACCTCATGCCCTCTTCTTATAAAAGCCTGCATTATGTCTGACTGATTGTATGCTTTCCATTGATAAAGAAGAATTTTCATAGAAGTCCCCTGCATTTATCCTTTGCCAAGAAGCTTTTTTGCATTGTTATAATCTTCCACAGTATAGTCAAGCAAATCACATGCCTGTTGAAGTGAATATGCTTTCTTCTGCATCAGCTTTTCAACTGACTGCGTCAAACCCCTTTGCCACTCTCTGCTTTCCTTCTTCTCTTCCCTCTTCTCTACCTTGACGTAAAAGCATCTGTTCCTTCTCATATATCTTCATATACTCCTTCGACACCTCCTCGTCCTTTTTGACAGTATCCACCATTTAATGTACCTTCTACGGTTACCCTTTGCGTTAATAAGATATCTCCGATTTTCTATTGCCCATATACTTGATTTTCAATCTTTTCCCTAAGCTGCTCTTGTGTAATATTAAGTTTAGCCGCAGCAACTTTTTCTGAAATTTCACCTTCTCTTAGTAATTCAAACAACAGGCTTTCTCTTTCTTCCCCTTTGCCTTCTTCTCTACCTTGACGCAAAAGCATCTGCTCTTTCTCGTATGCCTTCATATAATCCTTCGACACCTCCTCGTCCTTCTTAACTGCCTCTACCATCCGGTGTATTTCCCTGAGTTCATCATTAGCAGCGTTCTCTTCATTTGTCTGCTCCATATACTCAAGCAGCTCACGCAGCTGTTGCGGTATGTTTCCTAACTTTCCCCGCGTATACAGGAAAATAGTTCGCGCCCCGTCATCATAAGGCATATCCGGAAGCTCCTCGCATCTGCTACGGATGGTGTATATCATATGATTTTCTCCGAAGGGGTCGAAAGGCATAATCATTATTACATATATCTTCTTAAGCTTCTCATATCCTACACCGGCTGCCAGACTCATACTGTCTATCTTGGAATGATAGAACCTTACTCTCCTTGGCAATGCCTCTACCAATATTTTATCATTTTTCTTCTCAGTTTCAATATCAAATAACGACTCCTCCGAAACTTTCAGTTCATCTGCATCCTCCTCTATGTACACGTCAAGCCTTGCGCCATGAGTATTGGTATTGCTTCCGTAAAAAACCTTCTGTGGAGTAACGCGTACATTTTTCACGTCGTAATTGAGAATAAAAAATGTTTTCTTCCCCCCAACATTGACAGCAATTTCCCTAACATTTATAATTATAATCAGATAGATTTTTACATAAGCATGGAGGCTGTTATGGGTATCAGTATACAGACAAATCTTCTGGCTATGCAGGCAGATAGGAATATGAAAACAAATACTAAGAACAAGGCTGCACAAGCCGAGAAGCTCTCTTCCGGCTACCGAATCGGCAAGGCTGCCGACGACGCTGCCGGGCTGTCCATATCCGAAAAGCTGCGCTGGCAGATAAGAGGTCTTGACCGTGGAAGCCGCAATGGCGAGGACGGCATTTCCTGGGTTCAGGTGGGAGACGCTGCGCTGAATGAAGTGCATGATATTCTCCACAGAATGACCGAGCTTACAATACAGTCTCTTAATGATACCAATACAGAAACGGACCGTGCCGCACTGCAGGCGGAATATGATGCACTGCAGTCCGAAATAGACAAGATTGCAAACGATACCACCTTCAATACCAAGCAGGTATTTGATGACCATGAAGAACCTTACTATCAGTATACAGGCAATGTGGTATGGAATCAGTCCCAGCCTCATGCAGTGTTCGCCCCATATAATGATCTGACAATAGAATATCGCACCAGCTCCACGGCTCCTGCTCAGACTGTCTCCGTCTCCATACCGGAGGGAATATACACCACTCAGGAGCTCATGGATGAACTTGATGATGCCTTTGCCGCTGCCGGAGTTTCCGATACCATCAGACTTGAATATACCGATGACGGCACATGTAATCTCAATCTCGAGGGCGGTGAGCTGATTGACAATGTCTCCGGTGGGCTCTCCTATCTATTATATGACGTATACAACGGCGGCTCTCTGGGCGCCCTTATTGGAACTACGAAATTCTTAAGTGACACTGCCACTCTTCGCATTCGTGACCAGAATAACGAGCTGAAATTCACAATAGAAGATACCAACGGAAGCAAACAGGAGGTAAGTCTTACCATTGCCAACGGTGATTACACCAGAAGCGAACTAATTGACAAGCTCAATGAAGTACTGACGAACGCCGGAACCACCATCAGAGCAGAAGCCTACGGCCAGAGCATCAAGCTTGCCAGCGATGACAGCATTATTACCGGTTTCAAAGGCAATATGTTCCGCATTGACGACGCAGACCCGAAATATACATCTATTTTTTACGACAATACCAAATACAGCTCTATTTCCAAGACTGCTGCCGTTTTCACCGGTGCAGGTGTTATTCCAACCAATATCAAGGACAAGGAGCATTCCTTCTTTCACATTGATTCAAGCAACAATACCCTGACTCTGTCCCCTAACGGTCTTGGCACGCACACCATCACCCTGGCGGACGGTGACTATAACATAACGCAGATGGTATCCGCCCTCAATACTGCATTTACCAATGATGGACTTAACCTCACTGCCTCATCATACACTTCCGGCAGTTTTAACGGAATCAGGATAACTTCCTCCGTATACGGAGTTGAAAGCTCAGTCGGAATTGATGCAGCCAGCAGCGCATATAATACGCTGTTTACAAAGCGTGTCTACAATGTATATTCCAACGCCCCTGAGCCGGTGAACGAGGACATGGCTGACTCCGCCGCCACCTTTACCGGCGGAAAGACCTTCTCAACCGGTGACAACCTTACCATTACCTCGGGGCAGAATGACAGCTTCAAGATTACTCTTACCGACGTTAACAGAGCCACCAGCTCCTACAACATCACACTGGATGCAGGCACATATAATTCTGCCTCTCTGGTAAATCATATTAATGACAAGCTCAACGGAACAAGTGCATTAGCAGGATATAAGGATAAGCTGGAAGCCAGCGTATATAACGGCAGAATAAGGCTCACCACCAGAGCGGGCAGCGGTTTAACCAAGGTTGAAGCCGAAGCAAATGGCAGCAATACAGGCTATTCGGATATTTTTGTGGGCAAAAGAATAGATTATACCACCGGTACGCTTACAGCCTCCGGGAATCCGCCAACGGTGACACTGCCCAATGCCTTTGACGGCAGTACAAGCCTTAACTCGAGCAATAATAAGCTTACATTGAAGATAAATGGTTCGACGCAGACCATCGACCTTGGCACCGGCAACAGCCAGTCGGATATAATTAATAAGATCAACCAGACCTTCCCGGGAAGCACCAGCACAGTGGACAATACCTTCCCAGATGCAAATGGTACCGGGCGTGACATTCCAAATACCTTTACCAAGAATGACAACGGCAGCCAATCCTCATCCTCTGCTTCCTACAATAATACCGGAAGCGCAGGCAGCACCGAAGGTGTGGTAGGTGACCCCACAGACAGTGTCCCTGCCAAAATCACGACCTCTGTATCCGTTCCATCGAATTTTGTGGTTAGTGCTTCTAACAACAGCATGCAACTCACCATTAACGGCACAACCCACAACATAACCATTGCAGAGGGAACTTATTCTACACCGCAGGCACTGGCAAATGCTCTTCAGGCCTCCATTGATAACGCCTTTGGCAAATACTACGGTGGAGCAGTCGTAAGCCTTGATTCAGGAAACCATCTTGTTCTGACCGCACGCCTCAACAAAAGCAATGGTTCCACTGCCTATGGCGACACAACCAGCATAAGCTGCGGGACAAGCACCAGCACCCTGCTTAAGGACCTGCACACCACAAAATATGCCGCTTCAATTACTACTAATGCAATGCAGTCTGCCATAACAATTGACAGCTCCAACAATATTTTTAAATTCAAACTGACAGAGAACGGTGTCGCAAGTGAGGTCTCCCTGACTCTCTCAAGTGGAAGTTATACGCCGAGCACAATTGCAGCCGAAATCAACAAGCAGCTTCAGAACCGGAATATAGCTGTTACCGCCACGAACCAAAGCGGCAGCACTCTTACCCTCACAACCAGCGGCAAGGGCAACGGTTACGGACTATATCTGAATTCCGCCGACTGTGGAAGCGCAAGTGAGGCTCTCTTCGGACCTACTGTCATAAAAACCACCGCTTCCATTACGCTTAATCAGATTATGCAGACCAGTATAACCATTGATGACAGCCATAACGAATTCACTATAACCGTTGACGGCGCAGTGAGGACTGTCACCCTTGATAACGGCACCTACACCCGCGAGACGTTTAAAGATATGCTGAACAGTAAGTTCTCTGCTGCATCCGTCGGTGTAACAGCCAAAGTA
Source organism: uncultured Clostridia bacterium (assembly GCA_945836135.1). GTDB lineage: Bacteria > Bacillota > Clostridia > Lachnospirales > Lachnospiraceae > CAG-882. The sequence goes on from CAMAKT010000045.1 coordinate 10,255, forward strand.
GAAAGCGGCAAACTTACACTTACCGGAACCTCCACAGGTACTTCAGCCTCGCTGTCCATGACATACGCAGGCGGTGGCAGCTCCATGTCTGCCATATACGGTCAAACCACCACAACAACGCCTAAGATAACAGCATCATTTAACATTGACAACAAGCTGGTGCTTGAAGGAGATACACCTTTTTCCGTTGTATCAAGCTCAGACAGCCTGTTCTACACATCTACAGGCACCACGAAATATACATATCCGACATGGTCTGATGGATATATCTCCTCCAAGAAATCCTACATCGACGGTGTAAGCCTGACTTCTCCTGTTACCATAGACCAGTGGAACAACGAGCTTAACTTCACCTACACCCATAACGGAGCCACCACCAATTATTCCATTACAATTGCTGATGGGGATTACGATTTTGCTGCCCTTCAGAGCGAACTCCAGACAAAGCTTGATAACGTCACAGGCTCAAACCTTCTGACTGTTACCGTGAATGCTGACGGCGTGCGCATTGAAGCCAATGATGTCGGAAGCAAATATAAATTCTCTAACTTTTCCGGAGATTTTTACGATAAGGTTATGGGCTCCTGCACGGAGAGAACCCAGACCCTGACAGCGACCAATGTCAACGGCAGGCAGACTAACGATGCCGCCTATACAATAGGCCGCAAGGATGTAAGAAACAACATATCAGAAATCAAAGCTGGCATCAATGATGAGCTTTCTGTGGACCTCACCTACGGAAGTACCACCATGACCTTTTCCATGACCTTGGATGCAGGTTCCTACAGCGGAAGTGCACTGGTGAGCCAGATTCAGGGCAAACTCAACGAGCAGCTCGTCGCTGCCGGCCTTAAGGAAAATACCATAACCGTGGGAATCGGTAATCATACCACCGGTGTAACCGGCGCAAATGACGCCAATGCGCTGTATTTTGAGCTCAACACCTCCGTTCCGCTTCCTTCCTCCGGCTCCGCCGCCACCCAGTACATTATTGATGGTGTAAGCGGTAACGCAGCATTTACAGTGTTTTACCAGACCGACGGAGAGATAGATAATGCCTATGTCAAGGGAGCAAAGGATATATCCAAAGGCGTAACTATCATTCCTTCCAAGAACGAACTCAGTTTCAAGGTGGACGGCACCGCCTACACCCTCACCATACCTGAGGGCGATTATACTTCCGAAGAAATAATAAATGAACTTAACTCCCAGCTGACCGCTGCCGGAGCACCTATTACTGCAGAAAACGAAAACGGCAACTTAAAGCTTTTCCACCACAAATTCGGCACACACCATATCACGGATATCAGCGGTTCAGCTAAATCCGTGCTGTTCTTCGAAGAAAAGGGAAGCACAGAACCGGAGGAACCACTCCATATCCAGTTAAGCTCAAGAAAAGATGACTCCCTGGAAATAGAGCGCCCAAGAATGACCACAAGCTTCCTTGGCATCAACTCCTCAGTCATAACCAAACCGAAATATGCCAACAAAGCCCTCACCCGCCTTCAGACCGCTCTCGAGAAGGTATCAGAAGCCCGCAGCAGCTTCGGCGCAGTCCAGAACCGTCTCGAACACGCAATAAACAATAACCGCAATAATTCCGAGAACACCTCCACCGCTGAATCAAGGCTTCGCGACACCGACATGGCGGAAAGTGTGTCCGAGCACGCCCACTATGTAATACTAGAGCAGGCAGCACAGGCAATGCAGGCACAGGCCAATAATATACAGGAGGGCGTACTTAAGCTGTTGAGTTAAAGTGTATAATAATTGCCCGCAAAGTAAAAATTATGCTTATGCTATATTGTAATATAAAGCTTTTTATAATATAATGCAAAAAAGGAATGCAATTCCCGAAATGTATAAGTTGGACAACATATTATGCTGTTTGGCTGGAGATAAAAATAGCAACTATCTATCCTTTTGGGGTAGGTGGTTGCTGTTTCTACAAAGTTATCTACTGTATCCCGTTGATTATTCAATATTGGGCAGTTTTCCGGCTGAGTAAATAGATAGCTTCTTACCAGCTGTCCTACAAATTCTTCATTAATAAATGCAAGCTTCTCTGCGTTTTCTGTGTTTTTCAGCTGTAACGGCTTATGTCGCAATAACCAAAATGCAAGATACGCATAAATCTTAGACTCATGCGCCTTCTCAATATTCTGGAACTCTTTCAATCTGTCTATATCCACAAAATAACCAACGACAACATGATTCAGAATGTCACTCGAAATCAATACTTCACTATCCAGACCTTTAATTCTAAGGAATCCACCTGTAAAATCATTTGCATGATTTGGGCGACATTCTTTTTTTTAAGTTCCACTTTTTAACTCCGTCAGAAGCTTCATTCCGTATACATGCCCTTTTTCGCTCATAGATTATCCATCCTTTCACACTAATTCAAGTCTTTCATATACTTTGTACATTTTATTTACTATTGCGACATCCTATCTTTTATGCTACACTTTACATGCAGACAGTTCAATAGATATTCAATTCTTCTCTGTCTTCTTACGGCGGCTTCACGCCATGATTCCATTACATTTTTTATATCAATCATAATACTTGGGAGGAGTTCTATGGAACAGAAGATTTTTACACAAAAGACAAAGGAAGAGGTTCTTTGTGACCTCAGAAAATCACCAGATGCCTATCGGCGCTATCTAGGACTGGACGAAGAATGGCAGGCGCTTTTCATGGCATTCTGCACGGGTAAGAAAACCCTGCCGGTGCTCTATGACACCGTATTCAAAAAACTGATGAACCCGGAGGTCCATAGGGACCGACTTGAAGACTGTGTTTCCAGCCTGATTGGAAGAAAAGTAAAAATCAGGAAGGTATTACCTGTTGAGGATATTCTGATGGACGGCGAAACCATCATGGTAATGGATATCCTGGTGGAGCTTAAGGACGGCTCACTGGTACTTGTGGAGATACAGAAGGTGCCATATTATTTTCCGGCAGAGCGAGCATCCTGCTATTCCGCTGACCTTTTGCTACGCCAGTACAGCAGCTTGAAAAGCAAGAAGGGCAAGCTCTTCAGTTACAAAGATTTACAAAAGGTCTACACCATCATTCTCTATGAAAAAAGTACGAAAGAATTCAAAACCTGCAGCGACGCCTTCGTACATCATGCCCGGACGGTATGCGACACCGGACTGGAGCTAAACTTCCTGCAGGAATTCTACCTTATAGCCCTTGACGTATTTGCCAAAAGTGAGTATGCTAAAGTTAAGAGACCGAAAGACCGGCTGAATGGTTGGCTGTCCTTCTTCTGTACTGAAAATACAGAGGATGCGGTAAGGCTTTGTGAGACTTACCCGTGGCTTTCGGAGCCTTATAAAGAAATGGCAAGTTTTGCAGCTAATCCGGAGGAGTTGATGGGAATGTTTTCTGAAATGTTGCACGAATTAGACCGTAATACTACCCGCTATATGGTAGATGATATGAGGGCGAAAATTGAACAGCAGGGCAAAACCATTGCCAAACAGCAGGAAGCTCTGGCAAGCAAAGACGGAACTATCACAGAACAGCAAAAAACCATATCAGAACAAAAGGTAGCTCTTGAAGCAATGGAGGCAGAAATCAAACGTCTGCTGGAAAACCCAGCTACGCTTAATCAGGGCTGATAAAATGTGTTTAATATGTAAACACCTACCTTATTACAATACCACCCAGCCCTTATGATACAAATTCACATTGCGGCCTTTCATCCATGCTGAAGGGGCAACTGTTATGTTACCGCTGTTTTTATTTAACGTGGCAGCCCACCATGAAAACGTACTGTTTGCGATAATATTATGCCTGGCTGAGGACATAAGATACATATCCTGATATGGCTCACGCAGTTCCATAATTACTGTCCTATATCCCAGAAAACCGGACATGTTATTTGAAATAAAATCATTGTCATCCGAAAATATATACAATACAGGCTCGTCCTCTGTAAGCTCCGCAATCACCGATACTGCCTGAGCATAATAATCCAATGTAAGCTGTTCAAATATCTCTTTATTGGTCTGAGTAAGATAATCTGAACGCCTGATATGAAGTGCCACCGAGTTGCAGCCTGCCATATCATCTACAAAAGCCTTCATTGATTCATCTATATACTGTGGCTTCAGCTCAAGTTCACTGCACAATTCCGCCTTCACTTCGTTATAATAACGTATATCCTGCCAGTAACCCTCATAAAGCACATCATCATACAATTTCGGAATCTCATCCGAAAAATCTGCTTCCGTGCAGCAATATCTACAGGTAGTCTCACCCTCAACGCTTACATAGCACGTGTTGTATTTATCAAGCAAAAATTCCCGCTTTGTAAATTCATTGCCGGAAGGAAATTCCATAGAATAGAATAATTTGCTCACAGTAACATCCTTTACACCCAGTTTCTGTAAATATCTATAAAAAGTGTACTGAAAAAGCTGGTTTCCCAAGCCGCCCATAATTTCAACACTGTTCATTTCTGCCACCTCGTTTCCCACTAATTTAATTAGCCAATCTTACAATCGTCCAGCCCTCATCGCAGCCATATTGAATCCCCAAGTATTTTGCAATGTTCAACTCATGCAGATACATTTCTGTATTACCAAGAAAATATGGATTATTCTCAAACTCAGGAAACATCGCTATTAGCTCATCAAAGCATTTTTGCACCTTTCTCATTACCAGCTCATCATTCTGCGTCTGACACATTAAAAACGGGGTTATAAGGACATTCTTGATAGCTAAGTATTCAAATTCTTCATAAAACTGTTCTATATAATCATATTGGTCGCGTATTGCAATAAGTCTGCTTAGAAAGCGTTTCTGTTCATCTGCAGTTAATTCTGCTTCATAATAACTTGTATCTGCGCCTGTTCTAATCCCCGTTACAAGCTGTTCACTAACAACTGCATATCTCCTGACAAAAGCCTTACACAATTGAATAAAATAAGCATCTCTGTCTTTCATATGGAAAGTGATATTATTATTTCTTAGAAATTCACTCTTATATAACCTGTTATAGATTCCGTTTTCTTCCCAATCCATAACAAACATATGTCTTCTTTGCTCGACAGAGCCAATATTTATTATACCAATATTATCATACTGCTCAAACGCCAAATCATAGTATGCCTCATGGTTACAATTGCATTCAATTATATCCACGCAATACATAGTAGCCATAACATATAGAGAACTCATTGTATGTGGATTAATAGACGCTCCTACCGGAAGGAAAAAAACATACTTACCTGAGTAATACTGTAATGCAATATTACGTAGAGTTCCGATTGGCTCATTTATTTCGCAATTTATCAATAATATACTATCGGAATACTCCTCTTCATATTTGCTTAAAATGCAATACAGTTCTTGGTTCTCAAAACTACTTAAAATAATTATTTCCAAATTATCCAAACCTATATCCTGTGCAAGAGCACTATCAATAGTCTGACAAATGCTTCCATAATCATCCATGCAAATTATTATTATTGATACCTTTTTCTCTGATTCGTTCATCATTAAAAAT
>CAMAKT010000046.1 GCA_945836135.1 uncultured Clostridia bacterium
TGAAACTTATTTCTATTATGATTGCACAGTGCTTGATATCAAGAGGTATAACCTTTGCAGGAAGGTATTTTACAATAAGTTCGTTTAGCATGTTGAAGGAGCTTGTGTAGAGTGAGAACTGCTGCCCTGGGGACAGATTATTACATGTGCGGTCAAAGAATTCTATGTAGACGCAGAGGTAGGCATCGGCGTCAAAACTTATCTTAAGGTATTCGCTTTGCAGTCTGTACTGTTCAGGGCTGTCAAACATGTTCTGGAGAAGACGTATATAGAACTTCTCGTTATAATTAGGTGCGTCTGTTTCTGAATGCGCCGAAGAGGTGGAGGAAGCAGGGATGCGCTCAATAGCTTTTTTCATGGCTCCGTTAAGCAGCTCAGGTGTGAGCTCAAGCTTAATAAGGTAATCGGATGCCTGGTAGGTGAGGGCTTCCTTGGCCATGGAGAATTCCTCATAGCTCGTGAGAAAAATAAATACGGGCTTATGATAGCCATAACGCCCGCAACAGATTTTGATAAGTTCAAGACCTGACATAATCGGCATTTTGATATCACAGATGACAATGTCAGGGGATGAGTTTTCAATAATCTGCAGTGCCGTTTCTCCATTTGCTGCAACACCGCATATCTCCAGGCCGAGGTCCATACAGTTAAGCATTGATTTGATTCCTGCCTGTACAAGGGGTTCGTCATCAACTATTAATATGCTGTACATTTATTTACCTCCGTTCTGTTCTGTGGTGGCTGTTTCCGGAATTTTTACAATCATTCTGGTATAGCAGCCTGGTTCACTTTCAATATATATGCCATAGTTCTCGCCGAATTCGTACTGAATACGCTTGTGGATGTTGATAAGTCCGACCTCCTTGAAAAACTGAGATTTGTCGGTGCTGTTTTCTGAAAATATCTTTTCAATCTGTTCGGCAGTCATTCCTACACCATCATCCTCCACAGAAACGCACACGGTTCCGGTGCATGAAGAGACTGTATCCATATCTTTGCTGTTTTCACGATAGACATGAATTGTTATAAGGCCTGTGGACTGCTTAGGCTCGATTCCGTGGAAGATTGCATTTTCAACGAGAGGCTGCAGCGTGAACTTAATAATCTGGCAATTATTAAGGCTGTCGTCTTCAACTATAGTATTCATCTTAATAGTTCCGCCATAACGGTATTGCTGGATGGTGAAGTAGTCATTTACCAGAGATAGCTCATCCCTTAACGGTATCAGAACCTTGGTACCCTTGGATATGCTTCTCAGCAGCCTTGAGAGGGCTGTTGTCATCTCGGATATGCCGTCTGCCCCCTGTGTCACTGCCATCCATTTTATTGAATTTAAGGTGTTGTAGAGGAAATGCGGGTTAATCTGACTCTGGAGCATCTTGTATTCGAGGTCCTTTTTGTCCTTTTCGTCCTGAATCTTGCTGTTCATCAGGGATTCGATATTCTCTGAGAGATTGTTGATTCCACGTCCTATGTCACCCAGCTCATGATTCCATTCTATGGAAGTATCACGACTGAAATCACCATGGGAAATCTTCTCAAGGCGTTTCTGAATCTTCATAACAGGCACATTGATAAACTGGTACAGTATTGTGGACAGCAAAAAACCAATAAGTATTATAAGAGAGGTAATTACAAGAATTATCAGGAAATAGTAGGGACCGTAGGAGTGCATCTCCTTACTTGAAACCAGTTGTGTAATGTAGCAGCCTTTGGAAGACAATGGCTTGGTAATGAGGTAGCCGCTTTCTTTGCCGTTCTCATAGTAGAATACATTTGAATTGGATTCCATATTTGCAATGTGCTGTTCCTTTATGGAGATTCCGGATATATCCTGCTCTATAAGAGCATTATTCATCATCAGATATGTATGCTCTCCAAGGGTAAGAAAGAGTTTGCTGTCATCGGCCATGGAGTAGTATTCCATCGGTGAGGTAAAGAAGGTTTCACGAAGGGAGATTGCTGCATAACCGCCACAGGTATAGCTGTACTGATATGAAATAGGGCGGATTACAATAAGCACATTCTTTGAGGTTCTGTCTATATATGGATCCTGTGTGAAGCCGCCGGTAAAGATTATATCGTCAGAGGTTAGCTGTTCACTGAAAGAACCCATTTTCCTGGTTATAACAGCTACATTTCTGGATGTTGAATAGGAAGGGTCAACAAGCTGGAGATAGCGGTCGTGATTGTTACCTATAATAAGTCGGTGTATGTAATCGCTGACCGGACTTGACATGTATTCTTCATTCAGTCTGTCATATGCACGGAGTGCAATCCTTGGGGACGAAGAGTCAGTGTAGTCTAAGAACTGACCTATATATGAGTGGGTCTGGCAGAAGGATATGAACCGGCTTAGGCTTGTTATATTTTCATTTATCGAATCTGCCATGAAGGACAGATTGGCATCCGTATTCTTGATAAGTCCTGTTCTTATGTATTTGTTATAGAAGGAAACGGACAGGAGAGATAAGACTGTGCCTATAAAAATAGTAAATATAAGCGTGATAAGCAGAATTATTCCCTGCAAGGAATGACGATGCTTTAACTTATGAAGATTTGAGCACTGTGCCATACCCGGCTCCTCCTGAGTATTTAGTATTTTTTAATGATTAATTAAGGGTATTTTAGCATAGTTTCCTAATTATTTAAATGTGGTTCATGTTTTTTTACATTTTTTCGTAGAATTTTACATATTTTTTTTCATGGGAGTTTAAGCATTTATCCAAAAAAAGTAAAGGAAAAGATAAATTTATCCATTCGATTGGGGAACGGATTTCGTTATAATGTAGCCATAGTTAAAAGATGGACGTAACCAATCTTAAAACATTTATCAATCAGGAGGAAAAATCATGAGAAAAAAATTTTTATCAGTACTGCTCTCGGCAGCAATGATGACAACACTTGTTACGGGCTGTGCAAGCTCATCAGGAAATGAGCAAAGTACAACAGCGGGAAAAACACCACAGACAGAGACAACAACAGCGGCCCCTACAGCAGAGAAGGTTACACTTAAGTGGGCTATCTGGGATAAGGAATCCACAGCATACTGGCAGGCTCTTGCTGATGAGTACGAAGCAACACACCAGAATGTAACAATCGATATGGTCGACCTCGGCTCCACCGATTACATGACAGTTCTCGCAACAGAGCTTTCCGGTTCAGGTACAGAGTTCGATGTTGTTACAATCAAGGATGTACCGGGATATGCAACACTTGTTCAGAAGAACGCAATCAGACCACTTGATGATTATATTAAGGCGGACGGAGTAGACCTTACAAAGTATTCAGGTGTAACAGACCAGGTTACGGTAAATGGTTCACTCTATGAGCTTCCATTCAGAAATGACTTCTGGGTACTTTTCTACAACAAGGATATCTTTGATGCGGCAGGCGTTGATTATCCTACTAACGATATGACATTTGAAGAGTATGATGCTCTTGCAAGAAAGGTTACAAAAACAGATTTTGGTAATCAGGTATATGGTGCACATTATCATACATGGAGATCCGCAGTACAGCTCTTTGGTGTACTTGACGGAAAGCATTCAATCCTTGACGGAGAATATGGTTTCTTTGCTGACTACTACAATATGGTACTTAATCAGGAGAAGGATGGCGTATGCCGTAAGTATACTGATTTGAAGACAGAGGGCTTACATTATTCAGCAGCTTTCTCAGGCGGAGATGTTGCAATGCTGAATATGGGTTCATGGTTTATCGCAACTATGATTACAAATCTTGCAAACGGTGAGTATGATTCAAGCCTTTGCGGCAACTGGGGCATTGTAAAGTATCCTCATGCTGAGGGCGTAGAGGCTGGCTCAACACTTGGTACAATCACAGGTCTTGCTGTAACAACTGCTACAGACACACCTGATGCAGCATGGGATTTTGTGAAGTGGGTAAGCGGCGAAGAAGGTGCTAAGGTTATGGCCGAGACAGGTAACTTCCCTGCAATCATGACAGATGAGGCTATGAGTATTATCACAAGCCTTGACGGTTTCCCGAAGGATGAGGCTTCCAAGGAGGCACTTACTGTATCCAATCTCTATCTTGAGGTTCCTTACGCTGAGAACGTATCCGAAATCAACAGCGCAATTGATTCATATCATGGCTCAATTATGAGCGGTGAGATGACCGTTGAAGAAGGTATCGCGGCTATGGAAGAGGCTGTAAAGGCAATCAAGAACAAGTAATATATGGCTGTATATGGTCGGGGCTGCAGTTATTGTAACTGCAGTCCCATCTTTAAAAATCAATACAGGAGAGGATAGTGTGAAAAATAAGCTCGATAGCTTATTTTTCACACAGGCTATTTGTTTCTGAGCGAAAACAAATAGCTTCGATTGCAGACGAGAAACTGCATACGCAGATTTCTCGTCGCATCTTCGCAACAAAGTTGCTCAGAAATGAGGATTGTATGAGTGAGAAAAAAATTGCAGAAATCAATATGCTTCAAAGTCAGCTTGATGAACTCATAGCAAAAGTCTGCAGCGGAATAGAAGATAAAAAGGAAGAAAAGAAATGCTTATCCCGTATTGAAAAATTGCGGAGAACAATTTCAAAAATGAGGTCCGGCAGCAAGCTGAGTCGTGACTTTAAACGCGATATTATTTCATATTCGTTCATAGCACCGAATTTTATTGGATTTGCAGTATTTACACTTATTCCGATTGTATTTGCATTCGCCCTTGCATTCCTTAAGTGGGATGGAAGCAATGCGATTGAGTTCATGGGGTTAAAGAACTTTAAAAGACTGGGCAGCGATGTGTTTTTCAAGGCTGCATTTAAAAACACTATTATTTATTGTGTAGGAACTGTGCCTCTTACGATGATAGCATCGCTGGCACTGGCAATCATATTAAATCAGAAAGTACGTGGAAGAGCGATTTTCAGAACCTTATCCTTCTTCCCTTATGTAGGCTCCCTGGTGGCTGTCACCTCAGTATGGAAGATGCTGTTTCATCCTTCAAAGGGACCTATAAATTCGATATTATATCATGTATTCAATGTACCTCTTGATAAGCTTCCGCAGTGGTTCTCAGGCGGGCTGGTACTACTCTCACTGATATTATTCAGTGTGTGGAAGTATATGGGTTATTATATGGTAATCTACCTTGCAGGACTTCAGGGAATATCAGGAGAGCTTTATGAGGCGGGCTCCTTGGACGGAGCAAATACATGGCAGAAATTCAGATACATAACCTGGCCGCAACTTCGTTCCACCACATTTTTCGTTGTGGTAATGCTCACGATTAACTGCTTCAAGGTATATGATATCGCAGTCATGCTGGCAGGCGGTGGTTCCGGTGAACTCACCACATCATCAACGGTTCTTGTGTATTATATCTACCAGAAGGCCTTTGTTGACTGGGATCTGGGATATTCCAGTGCAGTTGCGATGGTACTGTTTGCCATAGTGCTTCTTGTTACAATAGTACAGTTCGCATATCAAAAGAAGACATCGGATTAAAGGAGGGATAACGATATGGCAAAGACAAAATCAAAGTCAAGACATGATTTAACCAAAAGAGTTATTCTCTATGCGATATTGATTATCATAGCAGTGATAATGGCAATTCCATTTATATGGATGCTGTCGGCATCAATTAAGGCCGACAGGGAAGTATTCCAGATGGACCCGTTTGTGCTTATTCCAAAGAATCCGAAGTGGAGCAATTACGCTAAGATATGGACCAAGATACCGATGCTCACATTCGTAAAGAACACGGTATTTCTTACAATAGTGGTTACACTGCTTCAGCTCTTTACAAGCAGCTTCGCAGCCTACGCTTTTGCAAAATTACGTTTTAAATTCAGAAATGGCCTGTTTCTTGCATACATTGCCACGATAGCAATGCCTTGGCAAGTATACATGGTTCCTCAGTTCCTCATGATGAGAAGCTTCGGACTTAATGATAAGCTTCTCGCCATCATATGTCTGCAGGCATTCTCGGCATTCGGTGTGTTCATGATGAAGCAGTTCTATGAGGGAATACCTGATGAACTGAGCGAGGCAGCGAGAATAGACGGTATGACGGAGTACCAGATATATTCACATATCATGCTTCCGCTTTCCAAACCGGCGCTGTCAACACTTACGATATTCACATTTGTAAATACCTGGAATGACTACCTTGGACCGCTCATTTACTTAAAGTCCGTGGATAAGAAGACAATCCAGTTAGGACTTAAAATGTTCATAAGCCAGTATTCATCAGACTATGGTTTGATTATGGCCGGTTCGGTGTTGTCGCTTATTCCGGTCATCATAGTATTCATGTGCTTACAGAAGTACTTCGTTGAAGGTGTTGCATCTACAGGACTTAAGGGGTAAAATTGTTATGATACTAACCTGGGAGAGCGAAGGAGAATGTATATGAAAAAGTATTTTGACAATTACAGCAATATTGACAATAACGAGATTAATACGGCCATGGAGTTTGCCGTAAAGCAGATTCTGCATGTATTGCCTGAATTTACGGATTCCTTTGAAAAGGCATACAGCGAGGGAGGCTTTTATAAGCCAACCGGGAATGTGGACTGGACAACAGGCTTCTGGACAGGGGAGATATGGCTTGCATACGAGTATGTGCTTGATAATCCTGATAAGTTTGAGAAGGATGCAGCGGAAAGACTTAAGAATGCCGCACAGATACAGATGAAGTCATTTCTTGACAGAATAGAGAATAAGATAGAAGTTGACCACCATGATATGGGTTTTCTGTATTCTCCATCATGTGTTGCAGGCTATAAGCTTATTGACTCTCAGGTGGGGCGTGAGGCAGCCATAAAGGCTGCAGACCAGCTTCTTACAAGGTTTCATCCTGTAGGTGAGTTTCTTCAGGCATGGGGTCCTATGGATGCACCGGAAAATTACAGACTTATAATAGACTGTCTTAACAATCTGCCTCTCCTGTACTGGGCAAGTGATGTCACAGGGGATAAGAAGTACCGCGAGATAGCAGATAAGCATATTCACACTGCCATAAGCAATGTCATAAGGGAGGATTACTCTACATGGCATACGTTCTTCTTTGATATGAAGACCGGGGCTCCGGACCATGGTGCTACATGTCAGGGCTACAGGGATGGCTCCGCATGGGCAAGAGGTCAGGCGTGGGGCGTGTACGGACTTGCCACAGCGTATAAGTATACCGGAAGAGAAGAGTACATTCCGTTGTTTGAGAAGGTTACGGAATACTTCCTTGATCATCTTCCTAAGGACCTGGTTCCGTATTGGGACCTCGAATTTACAGACGGCGATGATCAGCCAAGGGATTCCTCCAGCGCGTCAATAGCCGCATGCGGAATGCTTGAGATGAGCAGATACCTTGATGAAGAGAGGGCTGCCTATTACAGAGAAATCGCCGGTAAGATTATGAAATCTGTCTGTGATAATTATGCCGTAAAGAGTTTTACCGATTCTAACGGTCTTGTACTTCACAGCACATATTCAAACCATTCACCATATAATACCTGCAACCACTACGGTGTTGATGAATGTAATATATGGGGAGATTACTTCTATATGGAGGCACTTACAAGAATGCTTAAGGATTGGAAGCAGTACTGGTAGAAGAAAGGAAAAATGCCATGAGTAAAATATTAAGTATCGACAGCCCGTTGTGGATGATTTTAAATAAAATTACAGACACGATTGTATTGTCATTGCTGTTCATTGTGACAAGCATACCAATCGTCACGATAGGTTCATCACTCTGCGCATTGTATTATATGATGTTTCGGATTGCGGATGATACAGAGGGGCATGTGGTACGAGGATATTTTAAGGCATTTAAGGAGAACTTTAAGAAGGCTACACCGGTGTGGCTGGTGTGTCTCTTTATAGGGCTGGTACTTGCAGGTGATATCTACATCTGTGTAAGACTTAAGACAGAAGCATCAGGCTTTGTTATGGCGGCGGCAGGAGTGATTATCATACTGTTTTTGATGATTGTTCTGTATCTGTTTCCACTCCTTTCAAAATGCATCGGCGATACAAGGCAGATTGTGTTCATGGCATTCATGATGTCCATAAAGGAATGGTGGAGGACAATATTCATGCTCTTCATAACAGCGATAATGATTGCGGTAGGAGTGTTCGTCACCGCACCGTTCTTTATTGTGGCACCGGGAGTCATAGCACTATCCCATGTGTATATTTTTAAAAACATTTTTAATAAATACGGAATGAAGGCTGACGAACAGGCAGCATAGGATAAAAAGGTATTATTTCCCGATAGATTTTCTATCGGGATTTTTTTTACTACAGAGCTAATATGTGTTAATATGGACGTATTACAGGAGGTAACGGCAAATGAACAGATGCTCTCAGGTCCGCGAAATCAATCTTAAGAACATGACAATTACATACACCTTGACCCGGAAAAAGGTTAAAAATATTAATTTGCGAATAAAGTCGGACGGCCCTGTCTGGATATCTGCACCGGGACGGGTCTCCATAAGGGATATCGAGGATTTTTTAATAAGTAAACAGGATGATATTGAGAAGGCAATAGTATATTTCAGGGAAAGGAAGCGGGATGTACCTGCCCCGAAGAGATATGTGAGCGGGGAGTGCTTTTTTCTGACGGGCAGCAGGCTGGAATTGAAGGTTTCGGAGAATGTGAGGGAATCGGTTGAGGCAGAGGGTTCTTCTCTTTATCTAAGGGTAAAGGATGATACAGACTATGAACGAAAGAAGAAGCTTATAGAAAGCTGGTACAAGGAACAGGGAAGGCGGATTTTCAAGGAAACGGTTGATGGGATATACCCGAAGCTTCGAGCTTACAATGTCCCGTGTCCGCAGATATGCATAAGGAAGATGACTTCCCGTTGGGGTTCATGTATGCCCGGCAAAGATAAGGTAACATTCAACTTAATGCTGGTGGCTGCACCCGGGGAGTGTATTGAGTATGTTGTGCTGCATGAGCTGGTGCATTTTATAGAGCCTAATCATTCCAAAAACTTCTGGAAGCTGGTAGGTGAATTCATGCCGGACTATAAGGAGAGAAAAAAAGAGTTGGGGAAATATATTGACATTTTACAAATGTAGAAGTATAATTTTTACAAATGTAAAAGGAGGGCGGTTATGAAGAATAATATTTCAGAGGCAGAAGCAGAACTTATGCAGATTATCTGGGACAGCAGGGACGACAAGGGCAATTATCTTCCTGTCAGCACCAATGTGATTGCAGAGAAGGTTAAGGACAAGTGGTCTGTATCGGCTGTGTCCACGTTTCTCGTGAGAATGGAAAAGAAGGGTTTTATAAAGAGTGATAAGCAAGGACGCTGCAATGTGTTCACGGCTGTTGTCAGGGAGAGCGAATATAAGGCGGAGGAGAGTCGGAGATTTATTGACAGACTGTACAATGGCTCCATCAGAGGACTGCTGGCTTCATTGTGCGACAATCATGCCACGCAGGAGGAGCTGGAGGAGATAGAGAAGCTGTTGCAGGAGGCAAAGAAAAAAAGCAGATAAGGTGGGGTATAATGGATTTTATAAAGTTAATGCTTATTAAAAGTGTGGTTCTCTCTGTGTTCGGGCTTGTATTAATTCTTGGAGACCGAGTATTTAAGAAGATAAAAGCGGGAACAAGGTGTTATATATGGTGGGTTCTGTTACTTGCCATGGTGCTTCCTGTGGGGTTTATGAAGGTTAAGGTGCCGGCGAATTCACCGATTGCAGGTATGGTAAAGGCTGATACTAAAGAGGTTGCCGGAACCAGTGCTGACAGTGGGAATGAGGTTGATGCCGGCGGCCGGGGAGACATGGTGCAGACTGTTGAAGCACAGGAGGCATCATATTTGCCGGGCACAGATTTGTCAGGTGCAGATTTTCGGGATACAGATTTACAGGGTGCATATTCACAGATACAGCAGGATGTGAGCATTGGGAAGTATATTAAGTATATATTTATTGCGGTATGGGCAGTGGGCGTGCTTGCATTTCTCGTATTTCATTTTGTCTGCTTTGGGGTTATTGCTTTTAAGTGCAGAAAATGCAGGAAAGCCCAATATGACGGAATAAACTGCTTTATTTCGGAGCAGGCAGTAACTCCGTTTACGATGGGGATTCTCAGGAAGAAAATAATTCTGCCTGACAGGGAGTATCCGGATGAGTATTTGAAGATGATACTCACCCATGAATCGCTTCATATTAAGAGGCATGATATTGAGGGAAAAGTCATTGCTTTGTTTGTCAATGCTCTTATATGGTTTAATCCGGTTGTATGGCTTATGCGTGGACGCTATAACAGGGACATTGAGCTGGCTTGTGATGAAAAGCTTACTGAGAACATGAGCGAAGTAGAGAAAATAAAGTATGGTGAGCTTCTGTACAGTGAAGCAAAGAAAAACATTAACTTTGCGTATGGAACATTCTTTGTGAGGAAGGATGAGCTTAAGGGAAGGATTGAGAACATACTGTATACCGCTGACAGGAAAAAAGGGTATGTGTTGTTTGGAATAGCGGCTGTAGTGGGAATTATATTTATATTTAATATAACTGTGAGAGGTGAGAATGACAATTCCGGCAATGCGTATCAGGAAGAAAACACTATGGAGAATGGTACGGACTATGATACGACTACAGAACCGGAAACAGAGAAAGTAACAGAGAGAGTAACAGAGAAAATAACGGAGCAGGAGATAATCGCTTCGGATTTTGGATATCAGTATTACACGGGATATCTCGACGAATGTATAGAATATCGAAACTATAGTGATTTTGTTGACAAGGATTATGATGGGGACGGGCTTACAGACAGGGTATACCGGGAGTCAAAGACCTTGAATTGCAGATACAGGGTGGAATTCGGAAATGGAATTGTTCTTGATATCGACAAATGGAACCCTACCGGAACCATATTAAGACTTGAGTCAGCGGATTTGGACAATGATGGAGAGCAGGAGATTGTATTTATCAACAAATGTGATTCCTACACCTCCAATAATTCAAATCCGACCATTGATATTGTGGTATATGATAAGGATGGCAGCGCTTATAAAGAGATGGCATTACCATTTAAATCCCCGGAAAATTCAGTCCCTAAGGTTACGCTGGATTATGAGTATCAGGGAGAGCAGACCTATAATATATATGTTGCAGGGTATGATATCCCATTCAGCTATAAAATACCGGACAGTGACTGGGTATATGGCGAATACGCCTATATGAGCGACCTTGCGTTACCAACCAATTATCAGGGAATAGCAGATGCATATATTAAAAGAGATTCCGACGGAGACAAGCTGGCAGTGAGCTTCAAGGCATTGAAAAAGGGAGCAATGGGCAGGATAACACTTATACTGGGATATGATAACGGTCTTATAATTGAACAGGGAGTTATTTCGGAATAAAAATAAGGAGGGCAGAAGCTAATCTACCCTCCTTAATGTTTTATAAACCAAGCCTATTTTGGATATATTCTGATACCTGACTTGGGGAAAGCTCTAAGGAGAAAGCGAATTCCTCATTTACAAAGCGTTCTGTTTCACGAAGAACCATCTCGTCGGAGGAGCTTAGCTTCTTGCCGTTTGCCACAAGCTCCTGCTTCTTGGTGTAGATGCAGCTTGCAAGCAGGAGCATATCCTGCTGCTTTTTTTCAGCAAGGATGGTGCGGAATTGTTCGGCACGTTGCCGACGGTCTTCGGGCCAAGGGAGGCTTAGAGAGCGGGCATTGTCAAGAATGGCATCTATTTCGTCCTTGGACAGGATGTAGCGCATTTTCTTTGTGAGCTTTTCATTGTCAACAGGAACATATACCACAGATGAACGGTTGCCAATGGGACGTAGGATATAGCATACCCGTTCTCTGTCCCAGTATTCAAACTTCATTGTTCCGATATTCTCAATCAGGCATACTCCTGCATTGTCATATACGATGTATTCGGACTTCTGAAAATTAGTTGTCATATATTACCTCTTTCTTAAAAATCAAAAGCTACGTTATAATTATAACCTTTTTTGGAATTTTTTGTAAGTAAAATTTCTTTTTTATTTATAGAACCATAAGATTTAAGATGCTAAAACCAAAGAAATATGACTTTGCAGTTAATGCGGATTATGCTATAATAGTTTAATAAAATGAGATAAATTGCAGATGAGGCATGATATGATTACATTTCATTTGATTGGAGATTCGCTTGTAACAGCCTATGGAAAAGATGAGGAGAATATAATCGGAGGCTGGGGCGACCATCTGGGGTGTTTTTTTGATGAGGATAAGCTTCAGGTAAGGGATTATGCACAGGCGGGAAGGAGTACAAGAAGCTTTTTGAATGAAGGCAGGTTTCTTGATGACGGGCGATTCGGGACGAATAATTTTCCGTATCTTGGGCCGGTGTATCCTAAGATTAAGCCTGGGGATTTTGTTTTTATAGAATTTGGACATAATGATGATGACAGCAGACCGAAGGTCAATTTGTTTGACAGGATGACTCCGCTTGGAGAGCCTGATGAGGCGGGAGTTTATCCGACGGTTATGCCACAGGAATATATGAAGGTTCCCAATACTTCCATGCCTAAGTCATATCCGGAGATAATGAGACAATCGGGAGTATCGGAGGAAGAGATAGGGCTGCTTATTGAGAAGGGAATGGAACTGATGCCGCGTTACGGTAGACTGCATTATTCCTATGATTGCGGAGCAACCTATAAAGGGTATCTTAAGTTCTATGTGGATGCGGTTCGATTTAGGGGTGCGGTTCCGGTGCTGGTGACGCCTACCTGCCGTCTGCGTATGGAGGACGGACATATTGTACCTTTTGAGGGACATCATGGTAATAAGGATGCCTTTGGTAGCTTTCCCCGCATACGTGCAGTGAAGCAGCTTGCCGCGGAGCTTGAGGTTCCGATGATTGATTTGTTTGATTACAGCAGAAGGGTTTTTGAATATTTAGGCTATGACAAGGCGACATATCTTCAAAGTATTCTTGACGAGGACGGCGTGCTTATAGGCGGTGTGCGAATGGGCAGACCGGGAAGCTGGCCGGTGGACTATGATTTGCGCCGCAGGAACAACAGCTTTGGCGGGTTTGATGATACTCATCAGAACCGTTTCGGCTCCTATCTGTTTGCCCGTTTTATTGCAAGGCAGGCAGCAGAGCTTGACGAGAATATTGCAGCAGCGCTTCTTTGGCAGCCATCCAAGGTGACAGCCTGCCCTGAAGGACTGTTGCAAGAGAAGGATGCTCTGTTGGGAGATATGAGCTTAATATAGGCAATTGCGAAACTCATATTATTTATCAGCGAGTTGTGTGATTTTACTATATTACAAGTCAGGTGCTTTTTGCTCGTCGGTGCTTATCGGCTGTATTTTAGCCGATTACGCACCGTTACGTAGCAAAACGCAGCGAGAGCGTGCCTGACGGTAATATATTAAAATTACACAACGATAGGTTGAAAAATACGGGGTTTCGCAATTGACAATAATATAATATGTCTGGAGGCTACTATGGCGGTAACGAATTGCGATATGTGCAGTTATTATGTATACGACGAGGAGTCGGAATGCTATACCTGCGACATGGATTTGGATGAGGACGAGCTGGTAAAATTTTTACAGGGAAATAATCAAGGCTGTGCGTATTTTTCCATGAATGATGAATATGCAGTGGTCAGAAAACAAATGTGAGGTGTGTTGGTATGTTCCGTTTGATTTCAGATGGCTCCTGTGACTTGGGAGTCGAGAGAGCTAAGAAGTATAATATTGATGTGGTTCCGTTCTATGTGTCCTTCGACCAGAACAAATATGACAGGGAGATTGAAGAGGTAGGAATCAGGGATTTCTACGATAAGATGGTGCGGGAGAAGGGTGTGTATCCTAAGTCCTCCATGCCGTCGGTGGACGATTATGTGAAAGCTTTTATGCCATATGTGAAGAATAATGAGGATATTTTGTGTCTGTGCATAACCACCAAGTTCTCAGGTTCATATAATTCGGCAATGAACGCTAAAAATATGATTTTAGAGGAATACCCGGATGCTGTCATTGAGGTGCTTGACACTCAGGTGAACACGGTGCTTCAGGGAATCCTTGCAATCGAGGCTGCAAGGATGAGAGATGCGGGCTGGAGCCTTGCCGATACGGTAAAGAGGCTCAAAGAGATTATTCCATGTGCCAGAATCCTTTTTACCGTGGGGTCAATGGATTATCTTGTACATGGCGGCAGGGCAGGAAAGACAGCAGGAATTATTGCGGGAACCCTTGGACTTAAGCCGATGATTGTTCTCAAGGAGGGCGAAATCTTCTCCGCGGGTGTTGCCCATGGTCGCAAAAAGTCCATGATTAAGGTACTGAATATGCTGCATAAGTATTTTGAAGAGACAGGGGATTCGATTGAGGATTATGAGATTGTAGTGGGCTTTGGCTATGATGAGAAGGAGGCAGAAAGTTTCCGGGATATGGTGGAGAAGGACACGGGAAGAAAGGGCATAGAGATATTCCAGATAGGTGCCACAATTGCCGTGCATACCGGACCTTATCCTCTTGGAATCGGAATACTTAAAAAAGCATTCTAATCAGGTGCAGGGGCAGAATGTTATTATGTCCTTCATGTTTCCCCACATCTATACTCTGAGGGGGTCATACCAACTGAATTAAGAAAACATGTACAGAATCTGCTTTCGCTGGCAAAACCGCTGGCAAAGCAGATTTCTTTTATGGTGAGAGCAGTATTCTTGAGAAGATATTGTGCATGGCTTATGCGCACCTTGATAAGATACTCATGGGGAGTATAGCCTGTACGGCTTTTGAAAAGGCGAATAAAATAATATTTGCTCAGATGCACCATATCCGCAAGCTGCTCCACGCTGAGTTCTTTTGTGAAGTTTGAACTTATATAGCTTGTGACGGCTGACACTGATCTGTCTGGTTCAGCCAAGGCTTGAATGTCCGGATGGCTGTTGTCGGTCATAAATACGGACAGCATACCGGTGATAAGCATGGACATGGCTGCCTCACTATTGACGTCACCG
The DNA here is from genome assembly GCA_945836135.1 of uncultured Clostridia bacterium. Classification (GTDB taxonomy): domain Bacteria; phylum Bacillota; class Clostridia; order Lachnospirales; family Lachnospiraceae; genus CAG-882. The sequence continues at coordinate 14,987 of CAMAKT010000046.1, forward strand.
GAGCTAAAAACGGCAAGCAGCTTGTCCATTCCCATAGGGACGGCATTTACAACAGGCGCGTCACTTAAGCTTAGGCTGCAAAGATAATTGTAGTATTCAAGGGCACCTGTTCCGTCAAAATGCATCCAGTCAGCATCCCACCCGCAGCTGCTTGAATAGCCGTGAGGTTTATAGCAATTTATCAAAACTGACTGCCCGGCATCAAGCACTTTGTTCCCCGATGGAGTATGCAGCGTGCAGGAACCTTTTTTTATATGCATTATGAGAAAACTGTCATAGCTGCTGCGATGCAGACTATAGCCGGGAAGGTAGGAAAAGCTCCCAAGACAGAGCGGATACAACAGGGACTTCTGTCCCTCCTGCGTCGGCGAATAAATATAGTATTGTGATGTGGGAGTTACCAGGGCTTCACTGACAAACATTTCGCACCTCCGATAGCAATTTTTATAAATATATCAGCAAATCACAGTAATGTCAACAGGGGTGGGGAGTGTTATATTTATATTAAATTTTATTTTGGAGGTAGTCATGAATAAGGTAAATGTATGGCAGGAGAA
>CAMAKT010000047.1 GCA_945836135.1 uncultured Clostridia bacterium
ACTCTGCCATGCATTCTCCTTTATAATTATTATATGGCATATATACCATATTGTCAATTTATATATTCAACCAATTCGTTTCATATAAAATGGATTTTGTAGGAATATGAAAAATTTGAGAAAGACCTAAGAAACTCAAGAAATATACTCAAAATATATCTTATCATATAGTATCATTTGGGGCAACAAATTTTCATGCCTATTTTCGTATAAATTCCAAACATCAACCTATATTTTTTCATCCACATATAAAGAAACCCCCGCGACAGTCTTAAACAGACCTGCCGCGGGGGAATTCTTTACGCTAAACAGTTACTATGAAAATATGCGGTTCCATCAGATTAACAACTCCGATGCCTTATTACATAGCCTGATGGAATGTTCTGCTGATAACGTCATCCTGCTGTGCTTTTGTCAGCTTGATGAAATTAACTGCGTAACCTGATACTCGGATGGTAAGCTGCGGGTATTTCTCAGGGTGATTCTGAGCGTCAATCAGTGTTTCCCTGTTCAATACATTGACATTAAGATGATGCCCACCTTTCTCTGCATAACCATCTAATAATGATACAAGATTATCAACCTGTGCTGTACTTGCTGTCATTGCAATTACCTCCTTTCTGTTATAATCAATATAACACTATAGCGGAGGTATTTATGTAACATTTGCAACATTTTATGAATTTTTTTACATTATTTTGGAAATATCTATTCCTCGAACATCTCCTCAAAAAGTTCCACATTCCTGATGCAGATTTTTTTCTTATTTATTGTAATTATCCCCTCATCCTGCATCTGGGTCAGTGTTCTTGAAAGGGATGGTCTTGCAGCACCGAGATAATCTGCCAGTTCCTCCCTTGTCATGTCCAGATGAACTTCGTTATTTCCATCAATCCGGTCTAAAATCCATAATCCAAGCTTCTGCTTGAGTGTTGTTCCCGTAACAATATGCAGCTTCTTCATCATCTGAAGGTTACATCTTGATTGTATGTCCAAAAGGTTGTGTATCAATTGCTTATGGTGTTCACAGGCATTAGCACAGAAGCCATAAATAAATGTATATGGTAGCATAAGGACACGGGACTTCTTGACCGCCACCGCATCATACCAATAGTACTCCTCTTTTGAGAAGAAAAACACTTCTCCGAATACATCTCCCGGCTGAACAGTGAGCAATATATCCCTTCTTCCCGATGGAAGGTACTTGGTGATAATCACCTGCCCCTCAAGAAGCAGATAGATATACACCGGCTTATCGTCCTGACCGAATATGATTTCCCCTGCATCGACGCTCTTCTCCACAGCCCTTGAACATTTTAACATTTTGTTGGCTTCTTCCTCTGTAATACCTGAAAACAGCAGACTTTCTGTATGCTTAATCATAATTTCGTTGTGTTCCTCCCACTATCACTTCTTTTTATGACTGCGCACTGCCTCTGACAAAAGGAATTCTATCTGCCCGTTAATTGAGCGGAAATCCTCCTCCGCCCATTCAGCAAGTGCTTCCCAGAGCGACGGAGCAAGGCGGAGAAGTACCTGCTTCTTCGCCTTTTCACTCTCCTTAAGGGCCTTTTCCTTATCCTTAATAGATTTCGCTCTCTCGTTTGCGGACTTCTCCCTTATGGACAGCTCCTCTTCAATTTTCTCAATATGCCGAAGGCGTTCACGAAGTGCCGTTTCCTGCTGTTCTATGCTATTTTCTTCCTGCATTCGTGCCGTCCCCTTTCTAAAAAAATAGTTTTTTTCACCCATATATTGATACCTCGAATTGCTCCGCCGCTTCGCTGCTTTCGCAATTCTTGTATCAATATATGGAGCCACTGTTGACAATAGGCTGTGCGTCCTTGTTGCCGCAGAGCACTACGAGAAGGTTGCTGACCATGGCAGCCTTACGTTCCTCATCTAGCACAACCACTTCTTCCTCGCCAAGCTGGTCAATGGCCATCTTCACCATGCTGACAGCGCCCTCCACAATCTTCTGTCTAGCTGCGATTATTGCAACTGCCTGCTGTCTCTGGAGCATGGCCGCAGCAATTTCATCGGAGTAAGCAAGATTGGTAATACGAACCTCCTTGATTTCCAGTCCTGCTTCCTTGACACGTTCCTGAAGCTCAGCTTTCATGTTCTCAGCAATTTCAAGACTGCTGCCACGGAGTGTCTTCTCATCCGTATCCTCCTCCATAGTATCGTATGGGTACAATCTTGCGTTATTACGAATTGTGGAGTCACATTGTGTAGAAAGGAACTTCTTGTAATTGTCCACATTGAACACTGCCTTAGTCGGGTCAGCCACACGCCATATTACGACTGCACCTATAATAATAGGATTACCCAGAGCATCATTCACCTTCTGTTTGTCATTGTTAAAGGTCATTGTCTTGGTGGAAATCTTCTTGCTGGTACTTGAAGATATATTCATACTCCCCTGTGCTCCCTGCGCTCCCACGGCTGCGGTAATCACACTCTCCGCTGTAGGATTAAAGCCGGATGCAAAAGGATGTGTAAAATAGAATCCCGCCTTCTTAATGGTTCCGTAATAGTGTCCGAAGTAAGTCATAACCAGAGCTTCGTTAGGGTTAATGATATGGAAGCCTGCAAACATAATGCCGAATAAAACCAAAAGCAATACGAACGCCACTATCATCACAATGCCAAGGGCTAGAATTCCTCCCGATGCCGCCTTTTCCTCATAGTTATACATGCACACTATGGCTCCTGCAAGTGCTCCTCCTGCAAGAAGAAAAATAACAATCTGCGCCAGTACTCCAACTACTCCCTTAACCGGTACAATCTCCTTCTCTGCAATATTAGTTAATCTACTGTCCGTTTTCTGCTCACTCATAGCAATTCTCCTTCCGTGTTATATGTATGATATCATTTTGATATCATTATCATATATCCGTGAGTATGAATTGTCAACAGATATTTCTTAAATTTTTATACTTCAATCAATTCTGTCAATGATGAGTCATAAAACACGGCAAGCTCATGCAGTGCCCTTGTGGCAGCCACATACAGAAGCTTGGCATGCCCATCGTCCAACCGATAATCCATAGCTGTAGGATTGTATATCAATACAGCATCGAACTCCAAACCCTTGGTGTAAGAGACCGGAAGGACCATAATTCCTTTGGTAAACTCCATGTTTTCCTCATTCCATGGTTCGATGTCAATGTACTGACCAAGCTCCTTTCCAAGTTCCTGTGCCTGTCTCTCATGCCTGCACACTACCGCTATGGTTCCATGCCCCGCATTCTGCCATTCCGTAAGTATGCTTACCGCCTCGTCAATTAGTGTATCACACTTCTTAACTATTACAGGATTTCCGTGACGTATAATCGGCTCAATCGGATAAGCCTGATAGTTTCCATGTCCGAGAATTTTCTGTGCAAACTCTGATATTTCCACAGTATTTCGATAGCTTTTGGACAGCACGCCAAAGGAGTCGTAGTACCCGTTTGCCATCAATGTTTTAAGTTCTTCCCAATCATTCAGGCCAAATCCAAAATGTATATTCTGCGACACATCCCCCATAATTGTCCACGAGCACTTGGGAATACAGTACTTCAGGCATTCATAAGCCATCATTCCAAAATCCTGCGCCTCGTCCACAACGATATGACTCGCTTCCCTTATGGGGTCAGTCTCCTTGATACGTTTATACAGATATGCCAGGGCCGCCAAATCGTATAAATCAAACCTATTATCCTGCACATTGGCAAGCCATTCATTTGCCGCCTGCTGCTCCGCTGCCTGTTCTGTCAGAAATTGCTCGTACAGTTCATAAACAGAGCCTTTCCACTTGTCTTTTCCAAAGTAATGTTTGTATGCCTTGGTAATCTTACGTCTTACAGGTGCAGGATAGGTCACATCCCTGCCGGTAATGACATTGTTAAGTCTTGCCATAACGCGCTCATTAAGCCCGTTAATTTTAGCCTGCATGGATATTCCCCTGTTTTCCCTGCGATAGTTAATAATCTGCTCTTTAGTATAAATAACCTGCTTTTCAAAATTAATATCTTCACCTTCTATGCACTCAGGAGATAAAACAACATCCTCGCTTATTATGCAGCCATCCTCATATCGGTCACAGAAAGCAGTAAGTGCCTCAAACCAGCTTTTTCTTCCTTTTATATAACCATTTCCACTGACATCGATAATCCTCATTTTGTCCTTATCATAATCCTCATAAAGCAGGCGGATAAAAAGCTGTTCCATCGTCATCTGCTTAATGCCATGTACATCCAGATCGGGAAGCACGCCGGTAATATAATTAAGCAGCATTCTATTACTCCCAATTATATAAAAGTCATCCGGTCTGAAATCCTTACCGTAATTATACAGTATGTAGGATATGCGGTGCATTGCCACAGTAGTTTTACCGCTCCCCGCCACTCCCTGGACAATTACATTGTGGTAAGGTGGTTTTCTTATAATATCATTCTGCTCCTTCTGAATGGTTGCAATAATCTCACCCAGCACTGCCTCCTTATTCTTTGCAAGGTACTTTGTCAGAAGTTCATCGTTTGCCACAACATCCGAATCATAAAAATCTATAAGTCTATCCTCATCGACCTCATATGTCCTTTTTTTCTTAAGTTCCACTGTAATGGGCACATTTCCAGGTGCCCTATAGCTGCATTGTCCCAATCCGTTTTCATAATACACATTTGCAATGGGCGCTCTCCAGTCAACAACTACCACCGTGAGGGAGTCTTTCATGACACCGCCCTTTCCAATATACAGAGTTTCATCCTTGGCATCCTCATTTACAATATCAACCCTTCCGAAATATGCTTTTTTAAGTGCTCGTTCATTTTTAGCTAGTGCCAGCTTCGCATTCTCATTCATGGTTATTGTGTTTGATAACTGGGTAAATATTTCCGGGTCATTGTCCCGGTACTGTTCGTACATCTCCTTGATGTCGGCGCTCATTACGCGCACCTGTTCCTCGTAGTCGGCAATATTGTCCCTTATTATGCCGATACATTGTTTTAAATGAGCCTCTTCTTTTTGACGTTCTGTCATGTGTCCTCCTTCTCGGCTTAGCATTCCATGCTGCCAGTTCCGTAATAAAATGAAAAAAGTTACAGTCCATCTTAGAACTGTAACCAAAGTATAACAATATTTTATTTTTTACTAGACTTTTATTTTCATTTGTGGTATGATGTACAATGAAGTGTGGGCAAAAGTTGTGTATCGTTTACGCAACTTTTTTATTTTCTTTATAATTAGATTTCATTATTTCAGAGGTTCCATGCTGAGTCCGGCAAGTTTCATATCCATGTCAAACATAATTGTGTACGTTATCTTAATATTTTCATAAGTCACCTTATACTGTGTTATTGCATAGACTTCTCCTGACTCTTTCACTTCATAGCCCTCCTTGCTCTCAATCTCTGTCCTGCTTCCCCAATTATTATCTCCCAGGCTGTCCGTTGCTTCTGTGAGAGCCTCATCCGTCATCTGTGTAGCCATTTCTTCATTACAATACTTCTCTCTGATTGTTGCATAATCGCGGTTTTCCAAAAGTCCTATAACCTCTTCCGACTTTTCATACACCTGTACAGTATTATAATAATTGGAATTCCCAAGCTCCGAAGTCTTAGGTGAACGTATATAGATATATACAAAACCACCAATAACAAGCACTGCCAATGTTATTATTAATCCCACCATCAATTTGTGGAACGTGCTCTTGGTGTTATATTTTATATTGTCCTGATTATCCATGTTTACCTCCATAATATAAACAAATTTCCTATGTTACAAAATCGACCTTAAATAAGCTGTAATCGTATCAGCCGCTGCCTTATGCGACAATGCACCGGGATGATTGTTTGCTCCCTTCCACTCTTCTTTCAAATCAGGAAGCTGCAGATATGACACTTTCTCATCCTTCATATCCTTTTTATATTTATCCATCGCTTCAATAATATATGGTTCCATGCTCCTTCCAAGCATACCGTATATCCATACGATATGTGCGTCCGGATTGTCCTTTCGGAGCATAACGAGAAAATCATATATGCTCTTCATAAGCCTGTCCAGGGATTCCTGCTCGTATGTTCCGTCCTCGTTAAGCCTCTGGGCATACTTAATCCCCGTCCGTTCATCCACCCACGGCTTATTATAAAATGCAAAACCATCATTACTTGCAAGGTTTACAAGAACCGCGTCAGGCTGCCATGCTGCAAAATCATTCTTATCTCCGGCACCGGCCTCCGCCTGTCCGCTTCCCTGCAGAAGTCCGCACACCTGCTCATAATACTTTGGAAGTACCCTGTCCGGTGCATTATCCCAACTGCTGCACACACCCCAGCCGCTCTGTGATATAATTCTTAAATCTGCATTTAAGTTTTCAGCAGTTCTTACGGCATAATGTCCCTTAGTAGAGAAAATAGAGGAATTCCACTCTGTTACACCACAGGAACCTGCAAGCCCCTCTCCCGAGGTAATGCTGTCACCAATAAATTCAAGCTTATACCTCTTCTGCGGAAGCTCCTTAAGTTCGCCATCGGTTTCAACCGCATCAATATACAGTATACCTGCCCTATCCGCCTGCATGGGCTGTACTTCCTTATACACACGAACCTTACGTACATTCTCCGGGTTCATATTCCTGTATATGCACAGACAGCTCTTTCCCTTTGGAAGAGCTGTACGAATCATAGAAAAACCATCCACTTCAATTCTGACCCATTGCTCATATATGTCATAATCTGTTATAAAATCAATATACAATTCACTGCCGTTTACAGCAAATTCAATGCCGCTTCCCGTCCAGAAAAATGCCTTTTCTCTTCCGCCACCGGTACGTCCAAGTATATGAATATTCCCTTCCACACCCGGAATATATGTATTCATGTCATATCCCCTTTCATCACAAACTGGTATTAATCCGTTTTATTATCGGTCCACATCACGTATTTTAACAGAACCTTTCACTTATAACAATACATTTTCTCCTTATAATCCCCTGTCAAATCTAAAATTTTTATAACTTCGTACCATATTGTTCCATTACCGCTTGTCAACCACAGATAAAAAATATAAAATAGAAAACGTTCTTAAAACACGAAATAAAATTTGTACATCAGAAAGGAATATCAGGCATGAACGATGATAAAGAATTTCTGGCAAATGAGCCCATAGGCAAGCTTCTTCTGAAGCTCGCTGTACCGACTGTTGCCGCACAGATGATAAATATGCTGTATAATATTGTAGACAGAATCTATATCGGACATATACCTAAGACCGGTTCACTCTCACTGACAGGTGTCGGCGTATGTATGCCGCTAATCATGATTATATCCGCTTTCGCCGCACTTGTGGGCAATGGTGGTGCACCTCGTGCCTCAATACTGCTTGGCAAAGGAGACAGAGAGCAGGCTGAAAAGATTCTAGGCAACTGCTTCGTCACACAGGTTATTATTTCCATAGTTCTGACACTCATTATGTACTTTTTTAACCGCCCGTTGCTTCTTGCCTTTGGCGCAAGTGAAAACACAATCGAGTACGCTGTAAGCTACATGAGCATATACTCTCTGGGGACCATATTTGTGCAGCTTACGCTCGGAATGAATACCTTTATCACGGCACAGGGCTTTGCAAAAACAGGAATGCTTTCGGTTCTGATCGGTGCCATTGTCAACATTGCCCTTGACCCTGCATTTATTTTTGTTCTCGATATGGGTGTTGCCGGGGCCGCACTTGCGACAATACTTTCACAAGCCTGCTCCTGTGTATGGGTGCTCTCATTTCTTTTCGGAAAGAAAACTACTTTACGCATAAAAAGATGTAATTTCAAACTCAGGGCCAATATCATTCTTCCCTGCCTTGCTCTCGGCCTTTCACTCTTTATTATGCAGTCCAGCGAAAGCATTATTTCAGTATGCTTTAACTCATCACTGCTGAAATACGGTGGCGATATCGCTGTAGGAGCAATGACTATTCTTACCAGCGTAATGCAGTTTGCCATGCTTCCGCTTCAAGGACTTGGTCAGGGTGCTCAACCTATAATGAGCTACAATTATGGTGCAGGAAATGCCTCCCGTGTAAAAGACACATATTTTCTTCTTTTGAAGACAAGTCTTAGCTATTCCGTGATACTTTGGCTGCTTGTTATGATTTTTCCACAGGTTTTCGTTTCAATGTTCACACCTGATGCGGAACTGATTTCGTTTACCAAAACCGCGCTGAGAATATATATGGTTGTGATGTGCATATTCGGAATACAAATTTCCTGCCAGATGGCCTTCAACTCCCTCGGCAAGGCTATGTCCTCAATTATCGTTGCAGTCATGAGAAAATTCGTACTTCTCATACCTCTTATCTATATCATGCCGCACATTTATACATCCAACAAAACCATTGCGGTATATATGGCTGAGCCGGTAGCTGATATTATTGCCGTGACATTTACAGCGGTTCTTTTCTCCTTCCAGTTCAGAAAGGCACTTAAAGAAATATAAAAGCTGTGCTTAAACAAGCAGACTTTTTACCTCAGTCAAATCATTCAGTATATATTTTGCTATTTGTTTCATTTCATCATCCGGCTCTAACATGTCCGGCACCATTATCGGAATCATCCCGGCTGTATACGCTGCACGGATACCATTATATGAGTCTTCAATCACATACGCCGCTTCGGGACTGCATTTTAGTTCCCCGGCGGTCTTTAAAAATATATCCGGATTCGGTTTGCTTCGCTGTACCATATCGCCGCCAATTATCACATCAAAAAATGGCAAAAGTCTTGCATCCTCTATCTGTTTCATCACCAAAATCGTCCTTGTGGAAGAGGCTATGGCAGTTCTGTAGCCCTTGCTCTTAAGAGCAGTTAACAGTTCTCTCACTCCCGGCTTAAGCGGAAGCCTGCCATTGTCATACTTTGCGTGATAGTTCTCCGACTGTTCCTTACGGTATGCATCATATGGAAAATCCACTCCATAATAATCAAGAAAAATCTGCCTTGAAGCCTCGGCGTTCACACCAATGCACTTCATATACGGAATATCAAGATTCTGAAAGCCGTACTTATGAGACAACTCAAGCCACCCCTCATACACCGCACGCTCCGAATCAAATATCACCCCATCCATGTCGAAGATGATGGCCTGCTTATCTTTAGGTTCAATATTCATCTCTTTTCCACCTTTGTAGTTAATTTCTGAAGATTCTCTTCTGTATATATGTAATTGTTTCCGAAAAGTTTCTCCTCTTCATATCCCCTTTCATCAAAACTTACAATCTGATATCTCGTTTTGGTCGCCCATCCTCCCGAGCCGTCTATGGTTTCGTCAGCATAAACGAATTGCACTGCCTTACCATTTATCTTATATGCATATACATCCTCACCAGTCTGATGCAGTAAAAATGAATAATCATATATATTAAGTCCAACTTCGCCAACGCCATCCGCGTCAATATCCTGAATCCAGAATTCATAATACTCATGCGGCACTTCAAAATATTCCTTAAGCTCATCAAACAGCATAATCTCAGTACTTCCGTGCCAGTAATATATAAAGTCCTGTTTTTCGCATATTCCACCACTCAAATTGTGTTTATAATTTAGTATTTACGCTACCACCTTCCACTGCAAAAACACTCCCTCAAGACGGCATTGTACTTCTCTTTGCCGTTCTCTTTCTCTTTTACCTTATCATTCCATAGATTATTATAGGTCATACATTAGATATTTTCAATAATCATCCGGCACATCTTACGATGTGCGTCGTGCGTTGGGCTATGCTCAAGTCGTGGCTTATCTGATATCATGGCTGGCGCCGGACTTCCGCTTAAGCATTTAGCACAAGCCCTCCGGGCTTGACGCGCGCTTATCCGGCACATCTTACGACGTGCTCCGTGCGTTGGGCTATGCTCAAGTCGTGGCTTATCTGATATCCGGCTGGCGCCGGACTTCCGCTTAAGCATTTAGCACAAGCCCTCCGGGCTTGACGCGCGCTTATCCGGCACATCTTACGATGTGCTCCGTGCGTTGGGCTATGCTCAAGTCGTGGCTTATCTCATACGCCTTCGGCGCATTCGATATCCGGCTGGCGCCGGACTTCAAAATAAAAAAAGATTGTCGGTTGCAAGTGAACTTGAACCGACAATCTTTTTTTATTTTGTGCCACGACTTGTAGCAAACGCTTACATCATTCCGCCCATGCCTGCGCCTGCCGGAGCAGCCGGAGCATCTTCCTTGATGTTAGCAACTACTGACTCTGTTGTAAGAAGTGTGGATGCTACGCTTGTTGCATTCTGAAGGGCACTTCTTGTAACCTTAGCAGGGTCAAGAATACCTGCCTCAACCATGTTCACATACTCTTCCTTGAGTGCATCAAAGCCTACACCTATCTCAGACTCACGTACCTTGTTGATAATAACTGAACCTTCAAGACCTGCATTCGCAGCAATGTGGAACAATGGAGCTTCAAGTGCCTTAAGGATAATCTTAGCACCTGTCTTCTCATCACCTTCAAGCTCTGCTGCAAGCTTAGCAACCTCCTTGGATGCATGGATGTATGCTGAACCACCACCCTGAATGATGCCTTCCTCAACGGCTGCCTTGGTAGCTGCGAGAGCATCCTCAAGACGAAGCTTAGCTTCCTTCATCTCCGTCTCGGTAGCAGCACCTACGCGGATAACTGCAACACCGCCTGCCAGCTTGGCAAGTCTCTCCTGAAGCTTCTCTCTGTCGAAATCGGATGTGGTCTCCTCAATCTGCTTCTTAATCTGATTAACTCTTGCTGCAATGTCTTCCTTGCTTCCGCAACCGTCAACAATAATTGTGTTCTCCTTCTGAACCTTAACGGACTTAGCACGACCTAACATGTCAATAGTTGTCTCCTTAAGGTCAAGGCCAAGCTCCTCTGAAATAACCTGGCCGCCTGTAAGAATTGCGATATCCTTAAGCATCTCTTTTCTTCTGTCGCCATAGCCAGGAGCCTTGACACCTACTACTGAGAATGTACCACGAAGCTTATTAACAATAAGGGTTGTAAGAGCCTCGCCCTCAATATCCTCAGCAATGATAAGAAGCTTAGCGCCGGACTGTACAATCTGCTCAAGAATAGGAAGAAGCTCCTGGATGTTGGAAATCTTCTTATCTGTAATAAGAATGTATGGATTCTCAAGAACTGCTTCCATCTTGTCCATGTCTGTTGCCATGTATGCTGATACATATCCTCTGTCAAACTGCATACCTTCTACAAGGTCAAGCTCTGTCTTCATAGTCTTGGACTCTTCGATTGTGATAACGCCATCGTTAGTAACCTTCTCCATAGCATCTGCTACGAGCTGTCCAACACCCTCATCACCTGCAGAAATAGCTGCTACCTTGGCAATCTGCTGGTAACCGTTAATCTTGGAACTCATGGAAGCGATTGCTTCAACTGCCTTGTCTGTAGCCTTCTTCATACCCTTTCTTAAAATGATAGGGTTAGCGCCTGCTGCAAGGTTCTTCATACCTTCATTAATCATCGCCTGAGCAAGAACAGTAGCTGTGGTTGTACCATCACCTGCTACATCGTTAGTCTTGGTAGCAACTTCCTTAACAAGCTGTGCGCCCATATTCTCAAAAGCATCCTCAAGCTCAATTTCCTTAGCGATGGTAACACCATCATTTGTAATAAGCGGTGCACCGTAAGACTTATCAAGAACTACATTACGTCCCTTAGGTCCAAGTGTTACTCTTACTGTATCTGCTAACTGGTTAACTCCAGCCTCTAATGCTGCTCTGGCCTCTGCGCCATACTTAATTTCCTTTGCCATGACAAAACCTCCAAATATTAAATCTAAAATTAATAAAATAAATTATGCTAAAATTTTATTCTACAATCGCAAGAATATCGCTCTGCTTAACAACAATGTACTCTGTGTCATCCAGCTTAACCTCTGTTCCTGAGTACTTAGAGAAGATTACGTTATCTCCTACCTTAACCTGCATTGTAACTTCCTTGCCATCCACAACTCCTCCCGGACCTACAGCGATAACCTCAGCCTGCTGTGGCTTCTCCTTAGCCTGACCAGGTAATACAATACCTGACTTTGTTGTCTCCTCGGCAACTAACTGCTTCAATACTACTCTGTCTCCTAATGGTACTAACTTCATGATATCCTCCATTCCACCTATATGCGGTATAAAATTATATGTGCATCTGTTCTACTTCAAGTAGAATTATCACTCACATCGTCACAGTGCTAATTATAGCAGATAATGTAAATAATGCAACCCGTTTTATATTTTTTTTATACTTTTTTTAATTCCTTTCTTTTTTAAGTCCTTTGCGGCTTACCAAGTTTCATTTCCTTTCCATAGTAGAACAAATACTGCTGAGCATATCCGCCATATTCGCCAAACAGTCTCTCTGCCATATCCGATATCTCCTTTTTATCAGCTTCATGTCCTATGTATATATATTCCATGATACGCTTAATCCATACATCAACCGGAAATGCATTTCTCTTGCCAAGTCCGAACAGCGCAATGCAATTGGCAACCTTGTCACCTATTCCGCGAACCTGCTTAAGGCTCTCCATAACCTGTTCGTAACTGCCAAGCCTAAGCTTCTTCTCATCAAGCTCCCCATTATGATACTTTCTGCAGGCATCAATAATGTAAGGTGCACGAAAGCCGGTTTTGCACTCCCTGATTCCGTCCTCTCCAGCCTGAAGCAGTGCCCAAGCATCAGGGAAGCTGTAAAATACCCCCTTATTGACCTTCTCATCAATTACTTCTTCGCCTCCTTCAGCCATAATTCCATACTTATACGATAAATCCGCCACAATTTTCTTGATGTGCGGAATCTGTTTATTTTGGGAAATTATAAAGGATATCATTGTTTCAAAGAAATCCTGATTAAGTATTCTTATCCCCCACATAGTTTCCATGACCGGTCGAAGCTTGCTGTCAAGTTTATTAATTTTAGATTTAATTAATCCGTAATCACGTTCGAGGTCAAAATAATCTTTCCATACATTATCAAAGGTTTCCATATCGGTATTATAAAAAACCAGTGAAAAGTCATTTTGCTGAAGTATATGTAAGAATCTTCCCTTCGCCGACAGATAGTATTCATTCTCTCCTATCTTTTCAAAATGAAAGCATTGTCCGCACTCCAAGGTCTGCCCTAAATGAAAATCACTTATTCCGTTCACATACAGATTACCGTCTTTTTCCACACAGTTCACTTTTGTTACCTCCATAAACTTCCGCCCGGCCTAGGGCAGTCCATTCTTTTTTTCTTGGCTCTTGCCAGTACAAAGCAGCCGCAATGGCTGCACGTAAGTCCTCCCACAAGTGCATCACATGTACTGCACCTTTCAAGGCGTTTTTCATATACGTCATCCTCGACAACCTCTTCAATTGGGATACCTGCAACGTATGCAGCTATGCTCTCAGCCATCATATCCTCCTGAAGGTTCTTCGGTATATTACAGTTACATATTTTTTTCATTAAATGCCTCCGACAGCAGAGTTATTCCCCTGCTTATTTCTTCTTCTCTAAGCCTTGCGTATCCAAGAATAATAGTATTCTGTTCCTCATGCGAATCCAGATAATGTTCCGAAAGCGGGTACACTCTCACTCCTTTTCTTCCCGCACGTTGCACCATTTCAACCTCTGAAAGCTTGTCAGAGGACAAAAGGATATGAAGCCCTGCGCTCTCACCTGAAATTCTGTAGCCTTTTCCCATTTTTTTAAGAGCCGCAAGCAATGCATCATGTTTTGTTTTATAGATACCTCTCATTTTATTCAGGTGGCGTTCATAATATCCCTCCTTAATGAAGAGATTGACAATATTCTGGTCAATTCTTGAAACGGTATTTGAATACCTTATCCCCACCTTTGCGTAGCTGTCCATCAGTGTATCCGGCAGCACCATGTAGCTGATACGAAGTCCCGGAGATATTGATTTCGAAAATGTTCCAATATAAATCACCTTTCCGTTATGGTCAAGGCCCTGAAGCGCCGGAATAGGCTTTCCCCTGTAGCGGAATTCCGAATCATAATCATCCTCAATTATATACCTTCCCTGCTGCTCATTAGCCCAGCCAAGCATTTCCATACGTCGTCCTATGCTCATAACAATACCTAACGGATAGTGATGTGATGGTGTCACATATGCCACCTGAGCCCCACTGTTTCTCAGCACTCCTACATTCATCCCGTATTCGTCAAGAGGCACAGGAATTACCGTTCTGCCCATTCCGTTAAGCACAAAATATGCTTTTCTGTATGCCGGATTTTCCATGGCATAGCTGATATTTCCATGTTCCGCACACAGGAGCCGGTCTAACAGCATTAATAGGTACTGGTCACCCGCTCCCACAATAATGTTATCAGGACTGCAATTTACACCTCTTGACTCGTGCAGATAACTTGCAATCGTCTCCCGAAACGAATAATCCCCCTGGGGTTCCCCGATATTAAATAAGTCAAGCTCCTCCGCCATTACATTTTTACTGACTTTGCGCCATGCATTATACGGAAAATTATCCAGCTCTATTCCGCTGGGTGAAAAATCAATCTCATATTTAACTGTTTGGCTTATGCTTCTGTGTATCTCCTTATACTCCACAGCGGTCAGATCATACAATCCATCAAGCTTTAACACATAATAACCTCTGCATGGTCTTGACTCAATATAACCTTCACTTACAAGCTGGTCATATGCAAGCTGTACCGTGCTGCGGCTGACATTTAAATGCTCAGACAATGCACGGGTTGAAGGTAGCTTAGTCTCGAACTTAAGCTTTCCCTCCCTGATTTCTCTTTTTATGTAATCATATATCTGTTCATAAATCGGCCGTCCGGCTTCTAAATCAAGTAGTACGGATAATTCCTTCAAAGCTTTCCTCCATTCCACTGCCATGCACCACCACCCATTGCCTGTGGCATGTTCAATATCCAGCAAATTACACCATTACATCATACCATTTTCGCGTCTCATTCACAATGCATTTTATTTAGAAAATGCTGTCAATCCGGGGCAATATATAGTATAATAAATTATCGTTTAGTTGCTACTCGGACGCCATTTTACTGGCAGTTTTTTTATATCGGACGCCGGAGCGCAGATATAGTTTACCGCCGGACACGCTCTCGCTTCGTTGCAGCACGCAGCGGTGCATAAGATGGCAAAATACGCCATCTAAGCACCGGCGGCTGCAAAGAGTCCGTCTTGCAAACTA
Source organism: uncultured Clostridia bacterium (assembly GCA_945836135.1). GTDB lineage: Bacteria > Bacillota > Clostridia > Lachnospirales > Lachnospiraceae > CAG-882. The sequence goes on from CAMAKT010000047.1 coordinate 15,203, forward strand.
TATCTGTGCTCCGCCTGGCCTATGGAAAGCCTGCCAGCAAAATGGCTGTGTATAGCAGGCTGTGACATAATAAGCTTTTTTTCTATGCCTATAGCCAATGACGCAACTATGTATATTATATATAGCTCTTGGGCAGTTATACTCAGCTGGGGAAAATAATGCACAAAAAAGTTGGCAGGGCATAATGTGCTTTATTTATGCATGGCAGTTTTTGTGGGAGAAGCTTAGATGTTC
>CAMAKT010000048.1 GCA_945836135.1 uncultured Clostridia bacterium
TCCTATTGCCCTCAGATAAGAAGCAAAATAATTGTACAGAAATGTCGCAGCAATTCCACAGAAAATCACAAGCAGATACTCCCGCATCAATCCCCATACTTCGGCAGGAACCTGTAACAGAACGGATATCTGCTCCAGAAAGACAAAAGCCAGTACATTTAATAGCACTGTCAGCCCCGATATCAGTACAAAGGAAGCACATACACTTTCCCTCAAAGCCTCTTCATTGCGCTCACCAAAACGAATGGAAAACACATTTCCGCTTCCCATGCACAGTCCCAGCAGAATCGATGTCAAGAAAGTCATAAGAGTAAATGCCGAACCCACCGCAGCCAATGCATCAGCCCCGATAAACTGCCCGACAATCAGTGTATCCACAATATTATAACATTGCTGCAAAAGATTTCCCAAAATCATCGGAACGGCAAAACGCAGCATTGAGCGCATAACCGGTCCTTTCGTCATATCCATAGTCATACTTGTATTTCCTGTTCTTTTTTATATATAAAAAGGCAGCACCGGTTATCACCTGCCGCCTTCTGCGCCTATCATTGATGTAGCAATAATTTGTGAACCTTCGTTCACCTCCTGAGAAAACTTATCTGATAGTCAATACTCATCCTCCGCATACATTTTCATATAAAATCATTGTAACATATACATTTGTTGGGGTCAAAACAATTTTGGGGGTAAACTGTTAAAGTTCTTCCAAAAGCCTGTATATATCCTCTCTCTGTGCCAGACCATCCGCAAAAGCCGTGGCGCCCCCTGCTGCCGTTCCAAGCTTAAGGGCGTATTCATAATTATGCCTGACATATTCTTTCCCGCAGCCATCTTCGCATCCCGCAATAAAGCCTGCAACCATGGAATCTCCCGCCCCAACGGAATTTCTTACCGTGCCGCGACATACTCCGCAAGTATGTACGCTTCCGTACTCGTCCACCAGCACTGCTCCGTCGCCTGCCATTGATACCAGCACATTTAATGCTCCCATATCTTTAAGCTTTTTTGCGTACTCTATAATCTTCTCCGTGCTGTCTAACGTCACCCCAAAGATTTCCTCAAGCTCATGATTGTTGGGCTTCACAAGGAAAGGTCTGTATTTTAATACATTTATAAGCAGTTCTTTTGTTGCATCCACAACTATGCGTACCTTTTTACCAGCAAGCCGTGATAATATCTTCTCGTATATATCCGATGGCAGAGAGTTCGGAACACTTCCTGCAAGCACAAGCATATCCCCGTCCTCAAGCTTGTCAAGCTTGACATATAATTCCTCAATGGCCTCTGTGCCGATTTCCGGCCCTTTCCCGTTAAGCTCTGTCTCCATACCTGATTTAATTTTGACATTAATTCTTGAAAAGCCACCCTGAAGATGTACAAAATCCGTCTCTATATTTTTCCGGTTAACGCCCTCCTCAATAGCCTTTCCCGTGAAGCCTGCCACAAAGCCCAGCGCTTTTGACTTAATTCCAAGTTCTCCAAGGACAATCGAGACATTAATTCCCTTTCCGCCAAAAAAAATCTTCTCCGACTTCAGACGGTTAATGCAACCCTGCTTCATTTCATCAAGCTGCACAACGTAATCTATTGCAGGATTAAATGTGACCGTATATACCAACTGTAAGACCTCCTTTAAACAAGCTAAAATAACCGGTACTTCGTTAAAAAGCTCCCCGCAATTCATATTACGGGGAGCCATATACTTCGTCAATCTGAAACAAAAACCCTATACTGCAGTCAGCTTACCATGTACGTGAATTAAGTTCCTTGAACTGTGCCACTGTAGGAACATGTGAGTTAAGTCCACCGTCCACATTGACAATCTGGCCTGTCACATAGCTGCTCTCGTCGGATGCAAGATATACACACATATGTCCTATGTCCTCAGGACATCCATAACGGTCAACCATGATATTGCTAAGGAATATATCCTTAAGAGCCTGTGGAACATGAGCCTCATTCTGAGGTGTAACAATAAGACCCGGACGAACACAGTTGCAACGAATCTTCTGCTTGCCGTACTGCAACGCAGTGGACTTGGTAAGCATATCCACGCCTGCCTTTGCACAGGCATAAGCTGTTGAACCTAAATCTCCTCCGCAGGAAGCCATAGAACCTATATTGATAATCGAGCCGCCGTTTTCATTCTTCTGCATATACGGAAGTACACACTTGGTAGCATAGAAGGTACCACGCACATCACTCTGGAATACATTGTCCCACATCTCAAGAGTAAGTTCATCCACACGGCCATCCTTCAAACCAACATTGGCAGCATTATTTACAAGTATGTCAATCTTGCCATACTTCTCAGCAGTATCTGCGCAGAGTGCATCAATACTCTCGGTAGCTGTTATATCCATAAAATGGTACGAAGCCTCTCCACCATCTTTGACAATCTCATCAACTACGGCCTGTCCTTTCTCTGCTCTTCGTCCGCAGATAACCACCTTAGCACCCTCAGCCGCAAACAATCTGGCGATACCTACACCGATTCCACTGGTGGAACCTGTTACAATTGCAACCTTGCCCTTTAATCTGTCCATTACATTACCTCCTATATACTGCACCATTTTTGAAAAATGTGTACAAAATCTGATGTAATAAGTATACATTATTTTCAATAATAAATCAAGATGGACAAAAATTTGCTTTAAATCATAAAAATTTCAAACAACTACTTGTACAAATAGGAAAAAGACTGTATCATATTAATTAATCAAACAGATACAAAGGAGGCTCAAATGAAACTCAAAGTAAGGCTTTCACTAATATTCGGCGCTGTTGTCTTTACGATTGTCTCAATAATCGGGATAGTAACATACAATAAAAATGTAGAAATGGGTACTACAGACGCCAAAAAGACAATGCAGATTTCGGCAGAACTGGCAGCCAAAGAAATCGAAGAGAAATTGAATGATTTTATGAAGATGGTGCAGGTAACAGGATATGATTCTGTATTATCCGCATCGGTGCAGGATTCGGTTGTTTCAGAGCATATCGACACTCTGGCCAAGCTCTATGGTTTTACCAGCGGCAATATCCTTGACAGTAACGGCGTCAGCCGCAAGGATGGCACGGATTTCAGCGACCGCGATTACGTAAAGGAAGCATTGGCAGGAAATGTCAATATTTCCGATTTAACTTTGAGCAAATACACAGGCAATTATGGTTTTAGTGTAGCGTCACCTGTATATTACAATGCCAAGAAAATCAACGGTGTTGTCTATTTTCGAATGGATGTGGATTTCATGAGCAATATCCTCAACCAGATTGTAATCAGTGAACAGAGTTATACATATCTGGTGGATGGCAACGGAATGGTAATCGTTCATCCCGATGAATCGCTCATAGGTGAACACAATATTACAGACAGTAAGACCGGCATAGGCCACATTTCTGATACAGTATTGGCACAGACACCGGGTGCCGGAGAGTACAGCAGCACGGGCACCGAATATCTATGCGGTTATAGTCCGGTTGCCGGAACCAACGGATGGACAATTATTGTGACAGCGCCTAAATCTGATTTTATGGACGCAACCTATGATGCCATGAAGACTCTTGTAATTGTAGATGTTATTTCCCTTATGCTTGCTCTTTTACTGGCAGGCCTTTTCGCAGGAAGCATCGGGGAGTCGGTTCACAAGGTCAGTCAGGAACTATCTTATCTCTCAGAAGGTAATCTGAATCACCAGATTGAGTCAAACAGACGCACAGATGAGATTGGACAGCTTCAGAAATCAACCGCAGAATTACAGCAGACATTTAAGAAGATAATCCACGAGACAAATACGATTCTGGGCGGAATGGCTAACTATGATTTGACACAGGACGCTATGCATTCCTATCCCGGAGATTTTAATCAATTGTCTGATTCAGTAAACCGCATCCGAGTAATAATGCAGAAGCTTATCAAGGAGGTACAGGCATCGGCATATTCTGTGGGAACAGGTTCCGGTGAGCTTGCAGGTGCTGCAGAATCCTTAGCAAATGCCACCGTTACACAGGCATCCTCCATCAACCAGTTGGTATCGAATGTAGAGGATATGTCAGAGTGTATCGTTCGCAATTCAGAAAATGAAGAACATGTTCAGGAACGTTTGCAGAAGCTGGACGCTTTGATTATTAACGGCAACAATCAGATGCAGCAGCTTTGCGATGTGGTTACTCAGGTAGAGAGTATGTCCTCTGACATTCAGAATATTATCGGAACAATTGAGTCCATCGCATTCCAGATTAACATACTGGCACTGAATGCATCCGTAGAAGCCGCCCGTGTCGGCGAAAACGGGCGAGGCTTTGCAGTAGTTGCAGATGAGGTAGGCAACCTGGCTACTAAGACTACGGAGGCTTCCAAGCAGACAGCAGATTTAATTAACGACTGTTTAAAGAAAATCGAAAATGCCATGGTCTGCGCAGACTCCACTTCCAAGTGCCTGAAGGATATAGTTGAGAATTCCGAACAGATTTCAAATGCATTTAGAAATATCTCCGAGGATACAAAGCAGCAGGCAGACAAGTCCTCCAACATCAAGCAGGAGATATCCAATATCTCAAATGCAATCCAGATTAATTCTGCCACCGCTGAAGAGACTGCTGCTTCCACACAGTTATTATCCGAACAGGCCCAGAACCTCAGCAAACTGATTTCAAAATTCCGGGTATAATTAATTACATATTATGATTTTAGAATTGCGAAAGCTGCGTAGCAGCAGAGTAATTCGTGGCATCAGACAGGGGAACCGTTAATGCGGTTCCCCTGAATTGACTAAAAATCAATGCTTACCTTACATTAATTACCCCCGGATAGTAGTACACCGAATAATCATACTCATAGAATGATATATTTTCCAGAACAAGTGTGCTTTCATTCATGTCCAGGATACTTCCAACAAGCACCTTCTCGCCATCATAACAGTACATCTCCTTAACATGTCCTCCGTCCGCCATCCCATACCAGTCATAAATAATCTCCATGTCACCATCTTCGTTAATATCCACCAGTTTACCGCCATCCTGGGTATGAGCAAGAAAAACAAGATTTCCTTCCTCTATGGCATAATAGTTATAGGAATCATAGCTGTTAGAATCAATAAGTTTCTTGTGAAGAATGTAGAATCCGTCATGCCCCAGTATATTGTTGAATACACCGCCCTCATACCTAACGCTTCCATCACTGCAGTATGGTGAGTTGCTGCTTAATGTACTGTCATAGGCTATGAGCAGTTTTTCCTCCGAACCGTCACGCAGAATAACCTCCAGCTCTCCCGGATTTATCGAATCCCTCATTAACACCTCGTAATCATCCAGCCGGGCTGTCCAGTATACCATCCTTTCCGCCCCGGCTCCATTCCGGTTATCCCCGGCATTATCCTCATAGGAAAAATCCAAATACAGCCTGACATCATCCATCCCGAATTCATTTGCAATCTGCCCTGCCAGTTCCTCTATCTTTTCCCAATCCCCGCTGTCACAATGATATACATGTATTGTCACATAATCCGTCCTTAGCTTACCATCCTTATAGGCTTTTTCCAGACGATATGTAAAATCAAGTCCGGAATCTGCAATCCTGTTATGAATTTTATAAAAGAACTTATCTGCTTCATCCATAGGATATTCATATTGTGCAGCATAGTCCTGACCCGCCTTCATCTCAGTCGTAATTGAATTAGGAGAGGCAATCTGCATGGAAACTGTTTTTTCCACGCCATCCCTATATGTGACAACTTCCTGGACAGTGATTACATCCCATTCCTTTCCTATTACGTATTCATACACAATTGCAGGCTGACCATTATATTCAGTCAGGTTTGCATATACCGGTAGCTGCTTCGATGTAAGAGTTCCCTGACAAATATTATACTCCTCATCCAGATTAACTATTGTCTCCCAGTAAGCATCCGAAAAGCCCGTATCTTCACAGGTCAGTTTCACCCTTGTTCTATCCCTGTCCACTGTGAATTCATGTCCCGACTTCTGAAGCGGCAATTCAAATGTTACATATTCTCCGCCGTCATAGATAAAGGCATTGATGCGTGAAATATCATAAAACATAGAATCATATTCTTTTATAAAAAGTATTTCCTTCCTGCCGTTCCCGGTAAGGTCGGCAGGGAGTATTCTTACAGTCATTCCATTATTTTCTTCTGCCATGCCGACCTTGAGATTTCCTGCCGAAGACATATCTACATAATAATTATAACCATAGTCGCATCTCCAGCGGTACACCGAGTCCGTAACACCGTCGTCATCATAATCATCAGCGAAGTCCGGCAGATAAATTCTGTCCGTCTTTTCGATATGCATCTCGCATCGCTGTTCCCCATCCTCACCTTTCCATACAATTTCACAATCTCCGGTAGTGTCCCACTTACCTTCATCGTTGTCATATGCCAAAGTATCATATACTTTTATGTCTCCTGCAAAGGCCGACCATTCCTTATGCCGTATATTTTCCCAAAACATTACCTTTGCCGTAATATTCCCCTCATCATCCTTCTCCTTTTCTATCTTCGGCTGAGGAAGCTTATGATAAAAGTCATCAAGCTTCATTTCTCCTTTCGAGGTCTTCAGGTCAGACAGCATCTTCCCCTTACAGGTCTGCCCATCCACAAAGGTAATTTCGAAGTCAAGAACCAACCCGGCGTCCTCCGTCTTTTCAACTGCCGTCAGTTTAAAATCACTGATTATCTCATCATACAGCGAATATCCCAAATTGATATCTATATTCTCCTCTGCTGCCTTATCCGTCTGCTCCTTCGAAGTATCAAAATTCTTGTATAGAGATACGGTATTAATTCCAAGCTCCTGGGATATCTGCTCTGCCAGAGCTTCTATTTTTTCCCATTCCCCCTCATCACAGTCGTGTACATATATACCAACATTATCATTCGAAAGCATACCATTATTATCATAATATTCATCCAGTCTGTACACAAAATCCAGTCCCGAATCCGCTATTTTCTTGTGAATGCTATAGAAAAAGCTATTTTTCTCATCCATAGAATACTCATATTGAAGTGTAGAATCTCCGCTTTCCTCCATCTTGGTTGTAATAGAATTAGGAGAATCTATCTTCATGGAAACAGTTGTCTCAATACCATCCTTATATGTTACAATCTCCTCTATAAAAATGGCATCCCATTTGCTTCCTATATAGTACCAGTACCGTATTGCCGGTTGATTATCATATTCAATAAGACTGCTATGACATGGTGTATACCTGCTTGTCTCTTCACCTTGACATATATAATAATAGCTGTCCAAACCAAATATTTCATCCCAATATACATCTGAAAACCCGGCATCCTCACAGGATAGAATTACTCTGGTCATATCCCTGTCAATGGTAAATTCATGTCCCTCCATACTAATCGGCATATTAAGCTGCACAAACTCACCATCAGAATACATATATACACTAGTATGTGAGTAATTATACGCACTGGTCCAATGGCTGTTATAAAAAACTATTTCATTATGCCCGTCACCCGTAAGGTCTGCTGCGCTTATATCCACATATACATCAGGTCCCGTCCCTGCCGAACCAATCTGCATATTTCCGGCGGTTGACATCTCAATATAATAGCAGTAATAATAACTCTCTTCTTTGTTCTTCCAGCAATATACATAATCCGTTACACCATCCCCGTCGTAATCATCAGCAAACTCCGGCAGATATATTTTATCTATTTTATCAATGTGCATTTCGCATTGCTGCTCTCCGGCCTCACCATTCCATACAATTCTTAAGTCCCCGGTGGTATCCCATACACCATCTTCTTCATTGTAGACCAGAGTATTGTATATTTTAATATTTCCTATATCCGATGTCCATTTCCAATGATTTATTCTTTTTCCAAGAAGCACTTTTACTGCACTGTCTCCATCAGCTTTCTCGTCAATATACAATTCCGGTACGCTGGAATAATCAATAAAATCATAAAGCTTTAAATCCCTATACACTGTCTTATGGTCTAAAAGCAGCTTTCCCTTAAGAGTCTGTCCATCAACAAAAATGAATTCAAAGTCAAGGAATATACTATTGTCCTCCATCATTTCAAAATCCGTCAAATTAAAATCCGTGATTATCTCATCATACAGCCAGCTTCCCAGTTCATAATCGATATCATCCAATGTAATCTTACTTGCCTCTATGCTCTCAGATGTGTTTTCCGTTTCCACGCTCCCCACTTCCGAACTTATTTCATCCGTCTCAACAACAATATCGGCATTCAGTGAAGCATCACCTTTCCCGCATCCGCACAGCAGCACACACCCCATTCCAACAAGCATTGCCATCCTTCGTAACTTAACGCCCATACAGCACAACCTCCTCATTAATAAACATTCCTTTATGCTGGTAATTATAGCACTTTCAACGCGGCAAGTTGTTACGAAAACCTTACTTTTTGTTACAAAAGTCTAACATTTGTTTTACGAATTGTTACAACAAAAGGAGGTAAATTCTTAAGTTTACCTCCTTGACAAAATGCTTATTTACTGTAATTATTCCATGTCCGGCAGATTAGTAATTCTCACTTCTTACTTCAAAATAGCTCTGTGGATGGTTACATACAGGGCATACTTCCGGAGCCTCTGTTCCTACAACCACATGACCGCAGTTGCGGCATTCCCACATCGTCACACCGCTCTTTTTGAACACTTCCATAGCCTCTACGTTGTGAAGGAGCGCACGGTATCTCTCCTCATGCATCTTCTCGATTGCCGCAACACCTCGAAACTGTGCTGCAAGCTCCGTAAAGCCTTCCTCCTCAGCATCCTTAGCCATTCTCTCGTACATATCGGTCCACTCAGCATTCTCACCCTCTGCCGCATGAAGAAGGTTAGCCGGTGTATCGCCAAGCTCGCCAAGTGCCTTGAACCACAGCTTAGCATGCTCCTTTTCATTCTCGGCAGTCTTAAGGAAAAGTGCTGCAATCTGCTCATAACCTGCCTTCTTGGCAACTGAAGCAAAGTATGTATACTTGTTTCTTGCCTGTGATTCTCCTGCAAATGCCTCCCATAAATTCTTCTCTGTCTTTGTTCCCGAATACTTATTTGCTGCCATATCAGTAGCTCCTTTCTGTATGTTTTGTAATAAAAATTTTTTATTATGCGTACACCGGTTCAAAATCCTCAGGCCCATGACCGCAGAGCGGACAGGAAAATTCCTTCGGAAGTTCGCTGCCTTCGTAGTAATAATTACAGATTCTGCATCTCCAGCCGACAATCTTACGGTCTTCCTGCTTTTTCTCAGGCTTAGGCTTAACCTCGTTCTGATAATCCGCATAGGTAAGCGGAGCTCTGTCACTTAATACCTTGGCATCAACCACCTCTGCGATAAACAGCGTATGGCTTCCCAAATCCTGACTGCTTACTACCTTACAGCTGAGAACTGAGCAGCACTGCCATCCCAGATAAGGAATTCCGTTCTCGTCCTCAGGCAGTGAAATATCCGCAAGCTTATCAACATTCCTTCCTGACTGCAGACCAAAATGCTTGATAGTCTCAAAGGTAACCGTCTTGTCCAGCACGCTCAGGGTAAATAAACCACTCTCCTTAAGCAACTCACAGGTGTAATTGGCATTGATGACGGATATAGCAATCCTTGTAGGGCTGTTAGCAACCTGGATACAGGTATTGGTAATACATCCGTTCTTACGCTCACCTGCCCTTACTCCCAGCATAAACACACCATAGCTTAAATTGTATAATGCTTTCTTGTCCATACTTCCTCCATTCTGTAATTTTACATATTACTTTTTTGATTTCAAAATTTAGTAACTATTATCATTATATTCTCTACACGGTTCAAAGTCAAAACATTTTAGAAAGCAATTTTCTGTACGTCAAATCCATCCCGATTGCACCAAGGGGAGCCGTTATAAGTATCGCTAAAACTGCCACCGACAGGACAATCTGACCGCAGGCAAGTCCCATGGCAAGAGGCACGGAGCCGATTGCCGCCTGCACTGTTGCCTTGGGAAGGTACGCTATTACGCAGAACAGACGCTCTTTGGCATTCAATTGGGTGCGCACAAGGCACAGACATACTCCCACCGCCCTGAATGCAAGGGCAATAAAAATCATTGCCACCGCCGCAGCTCCGGCACTCATGGTATATCTGATATCCACTGCAGCACCTACAAGCACAAACAGGATAACCTCCGCGGCAAGCCACAGCTTACCGAACTTCTCGGAGAGGCGTTTTGACACAAAGGCTGTACTTTTCATTTTGAGGACACACGCCATACTCACTACCGCCAGCAATCCGGATATGGACACATATTTCTTTGCCCATGTCTCAATTGCCATCAGCATAAAAGAGACGCCCAGAACTATAATAACCTTCATGCTGTTTCTGACACAATGCTTGTGGGCGTAGGCTGTCTCAAAGAACATACTAAGCAATAATCCCGCAACGGCACCTGTCACAATTCCCAACACTATGGAAATCGGAATGTTTATAAAATCCATAATCTGTGCACTGTCTCCCTGAGCCATTCCTGCAAAGGTAGAAAACAGTACAATCACAAAAATATCATCGCAGGAGGCTCCAGCCATAATTAATTGCGGAATGCTCTTATCCGTACCGTATTTTGTATCCATAAGCTGCACCATACGCGGAATAACAACAGCCGGAGACACGGCCGCCAGCACGGCACCCATAACTGCGGCTTCAATTCTTGTTATTCCAAGCACCCATGGCGCAAATAAGAAAAATGCCAGTATTTCAAAACACGCCGGAACGCAGGCCATCATTACAGCAGGTCTTCCCACCTTCTTAAGGTCGGACAGATTAAGTGATAGTCCTGCTTTCAGTAATATAATAATTAACGCCATCTGCCTCAGTTCGGACGATATTGACAGGATGGATGAGTCCAGTAGATTAAGCACATGAGGTCCTAAAATTATCCCCGTTGCCAGCATACCTATTATCCGCGGCAACCTGCAGATCTGACACAAAGCTGCCATGGCAAGTCCCACAAGAAAAATCAGTGCAAGTGATGTTAACATATTAATCTCCATTCCGAAGCGATTTACCATCTGTATTCAAGTACGGCACAGTTATCCACTCCAAATGCCGCATATTCGTCATTTGTCATCTCATAGAAATAGGACTGCACCACTCTTGCTATGCCATTATGAGCCACCAGAATATACACCTTATCCGAATCTCTAAGCTCATCAAGCAGATTGTATATCCTCTGAGCCAGATGCAGCATTGACTCGCCGCCTTCATAGCGACAGGCAAACTGCTTTTTCGCCTGCCTAAACTCCTCTCCGTTTCTTGCTGTAGCCTCATACTTACCGAAATTCTGCTCCTTAAGCCTTACTTCCTCTCTTGCAGGGATGCCCGTAATCTGAGAGATATGAAGTGCCGTATCCTTAGCCCTTGCAAGGGGTGAATAGAGAATTTCGTCCGCCTTTATTTTCATGTCAAGAATCTTCTTGCCTGTCTGAACTGCCTGTTCATGTCCAAGCGGTGTCAGCTCGATGTCCGTTGCACCGCAAATTTTATTCTCCACATTCCACACCGTCTGACCATGTCTGACAAAATATATATGCCCCATAATCCGTTTCCTCCTGTAATGCTGCTATCCTGCTTCTACCCGTTTTTTAGATTATATACATTTGTCAGACGATGTGCAATATCTTTATGTTTACAACAAGGAATGGCCTTTCTCACATACCTGATATATTTCTTCCGTTTTCTCCTCAATTAGAGGCAAAATCTTCTCCGTCTGCTTTTCTACAAGCCTGCGGTACAGAAAATACGGCGCAATCCAACCTGCAAAACCCGGAACGGCAAGCAGTATACACAGCCATATAATGGGAGGTTCATGGGTGACAGCGAAGGTGGAGCCTGCCATAAATGCGGTTCCCACTATTCCAATCGCCAACGCCCACATTGTCGCCAACGAAGTCTTTGCCCTTTCAAGCCTTCCTAAATCAATGGCACAGGCTTCAAAATTTCTCTGTAATCTGGTCAGTTCCATCTTATTGATAATCTTCCGGTCACGTTTCATACGAAGTGTCACACGATGAGTATTGCCGAGGTCTGACCGCTCCTCCTCGAATGTCCAGCCAAAATTCTCATAGCAGTCCATATACATGGACACCTTGCTCTCATTCACCGTAATTTCCTTATATTCATATGCTACAAAGGCTTTTCCTTTATTTTCTGTCTCAATCATATTGCTTCCTCACTTTTTAACATCGAATACCTTGGCAGTGTGACGGTAAATACCGTTCCTCTGCCCACTTCACTATTCACGAAAATATCTCCGTCAGAAAGTTGGAGAATTCTCTTTACCAATGCAAGACCCAAGCCGTTCCCCTCCGTGGAATGGGATGTGTCTCCCTGATAGAATTTATCGAATATACGGCTTATTGTCTTTTCGTCCATACCACAGCCTGTATCAGCAACAGAAACCGTTATTTTCTCCCCATCTGATATCTGTGACAGTCTGATTGTGCCACCCTCCGGTGTGAACTTCACCGCATTAGAAAGAAGGTTCGTCCAGACAAGTGCCAGAAGTCCCTCATCCGCTTCTATCATGGCTCTTTCCTCTATGTCGGCCTCAAATTCCACATTTTTGCGCTCCCATGCGTCTTCAAACTGTAGTGCACACTCGCATAGCTGGGCGCACAAATCATATTGCTGCGGAGCAGGCTTGATTGCCTGCTTCTCTAACTTGTTAAGCTTGAGCATGTTGGTAATCAGATTCGATAGCCGCTTGGTGGCGTGAAGGATGGTTTCCGTATATTCGAGACGTTCCTCCTCTGTCAAGCCTTCAAGTCTGAGCAACTCCGCGTTATTCTGTATAACCGCAAGAGGTGTCTTAATCTCATGTGATACATTGGAAAAGAAGTCCGTCTTAAGAGTTTCTATGCTTCCTAACTCCTCCACCATCTTATTGAAATCCGTGAACAGCACATCCAGATGCGTAAGCTTATCTGCGGTATGGTGCGGCGCAAGATAAACGGAAAAATCCCCGGATGCCACTTTCCTCGCAGCCTCCGAAAATTCTTCAATAGGTCTCTGATAGTATCTGGTAATCTGGTAGTTGGTCCACAGGGTAAATGCCACTGCTGCCAAAAACCACATTCCTATAACAGCAATCTCATTGCTCAGGGTGATGTTCTTATAATCAATTTTGTCACCAATGATTTTCATCTGCAATGTGGTAAATACGGCAAATATCAGAAAAATCAATAGAAATGTTGACACGGGAAATATCTTTTTCTTAACACGAACATCCTTGAATTCTTTTTTCTCCTTCATTACAGCACCGCCTTATATCCCAGTCCCCGAACTGTCTTAATCTCGAAGCCGTCGCATGCAGAGAACTTATCCCTAAGCTTAGTGATGTACACATCCACCGCTCTTAAGCTCGTCTCACTGTCCACTCCCCAGAATTCATCCATAAGCTGGGCTCTTGAGAAGGTCTTGTTCGGATAAGAAAGCAACTTATACAGAATATTAAACTCCCTTGTTGTAGCAGGGATTTCCTCCCCTGAGATGCGCGCCGTCATAGCGTCTGCGTCAAGTTCAAGATTTCCTACCACCAGCTTTCTTTCCATCTCTATGTTAGCACGGCGGAGAAGTGCCCGCACCCGAAGAAGCAGTTCATTAAGCTCAATAGGCTTTACCATATAGTCGTCAATCCCCAGCATAAATCCCTTCTGCTTTGACGGCAAATCATCCCTCGCCGACATAAAAAGAATCGGTATATGCTTATTCACACGCCTTACACTCTCCGCAAACTCAAAGACGTCAATCTCCGGCATCATAATATCAGATATAATCATCTCATACATGTTATTGTACATCTCATCATAGGCTTCATTGGCAGAAAGGCATCCCTTCGCATGAAATCCGCTGTTCTTCCTCATAACAAGAATTATAATTCCTACCAGCGCCCAGTCTAAAACCATCAATATAATACCGCACAGCCTGCATATCTTAAGTTCCGAAATAATACTTTCCTGCTTTTCACCTCTCCTCCTTACATGATGAAGCAGAAAAAAACGCATCATGGCAAGCAGGATATAATATACTGCCAGTGTCCAAAACCATACGGAACGATATATTATTCCGGAAAAAAGCATAACCCCTGCATAGAGCAGGTTTATTATAAGGCTGGGATACAAAGCTGCCTCCGCCCGGAAAGACTTCTCCGAAAGGTACCGTTCCACCAGTGGAACGCTGAGGATTTTCTTAACAAGCGGATGATTACGGGTATTCTGTCTACCCCATTTCACAAAATCCACTATAGCTGTAACAGTAATAATCAAGGCATACGCCGATATTCCATAGGATAAATAGGCTACATCCGGCATAACATTGCCCTTGACCAATACATAAAATACAAGGATAAATGATGGTATCGCAATAATAATCGTTGGTATGGCCGGCAGAAAAAAAATTCTTTTAATTATTTTCATGAATTTCTTCTTATCCATACTACACCTCACGTTACTTCATTTATCCTATATTGATGTTTTGTTGGATTATATTCTTAATACATTTATGATTTGTTAGAGATTTGTTTCAGAATTGTTAATTTTATGAACTGTATCTCCCCTTTTTCCCCTGCGCTTTCATAGTTTTTTATATTCATTTTATTTTTCTTTTCACCAAATTGGTATTTTCAATGATATTGCATTGTCCCATTATAACTTACTTTGATAATTTTCCAATTGATGAAAAACACCAACCACATTTACAACTTCTTATCTCGTATCAAAAATAACAACATAGTCCATCTGTGAAACAACTGCTTCATGATATCCCTTATTTGCTAAATAGTTATCTCTACTAAGCGGAAATTGAAAAGGATTTGTTTCCAACCTATCATAAATACTCTCAATACCATCTAGCAGATGTTTTGCAGCATGCTCGTTATTTAAACGATAAATCAAGTAATATATCAGATTATTAAGCAATTCATCCGCTTATTCTGAAATAACCAATTTATAACCTATACTTTGCTCTCATTTCTTTGAGTGCTGTTCTGGCATCCTTTACCTGACCTGCTTCAATCTGCTTTTCAGAAATTTCAATATCTCTATACATAG
>CAMAKT010000049.1 GCA_945836135.1 uncultured Clostridia bacterium
GTTCGCGCAGATTAAGCTTCGACAGGCGCTCTCTGGCATAAATGGCCTTGTATGCAGTGTCCTTAAGCGAACGGCTGACACGTATCTGGCTTGAGGTATCCCGAAGATACCTTCTGATTTCCCCTATTATCATAGGCACAGCATAGGTTGAAAAGCGTACCTGCTGATTGATATCAAAATTATCAATAGCCTTAATCAACCCTATGCAGCCTATCTGAAAAAGGTCATCCATATTCTCGCTGCTCCCGGCAAATCGCTGTACCACGCTGAGCACAAGTCTTAGATTTCCTTTAATATATTTCTCCCTTGCTTTTGTATCTCCCTCTTTTATCCTCCTAAGCAAAGTAACCTTCTCCTCCGCCGTGAGCAGAGGAAGCTTTGATGTGTTTACGCCGCATATCTCAACCTTAAAGGCAGCCATCTTAAAACCCCCCTAACATTGTCCTTGATTTCTATGCTAAAAGGATTTCCACATTGACTGCCTTTATACTGGTAAAAATTACTTAACTTGGTTCTGTATATCAGATTCTATTCATATCTTACAATATCCTTCTTAAGACGTTTGATAATCTTTTTTTCAAGTCTTGAGATGTATGACTGGGATATTCCCAACATATCCGCCACTTCCTTCTGGGTAAGCTCGGTTCCGTCCTCGCTGCTTAAGCCGAAACGCAAATCGACTATCTGTCGCTCCCTGTCAGACAGGCGGCTTATGGCTTTATTAAGGAG
Source organism: uncultured Clostridia bacterium (assembly GCA_945836135.1). Taxonomy (GTDB): domain Bacteria; phylum Bacillota; class Clostridia; order Lachnospirales; family Lachnospiraceae; genus CAG-882. The sequence continues at coordinate 730 of CAMAKT010000049.1, forward strand.
CTTCTTTTCCACTTCATCCTCGATATCCTTGTAGATTACGTCCTCGTCGGTGCCAAGGATATCGGACAACAGAAGCTCATTGCCGTCCCAATCCACATTGAGGGGTTCGTCAATGGACACTTCCATACGGGTCTTGTTATTGCGTCTTAAGTACATAAGTATCTCGTTCTCAATACAGCGTGAGGCGTAGGTTGCAAGCTTGATATTTTTCTCCACATCATAGGAGTTGATTGCCTTTATAAGGCCGATGGTTCCTATGGAAATCAGGTCTTCCACTCCTACTCCGGTATTGTCGAATTTCTTGGCTATGTACACTACGAGTCTTAGGTTATGTTCTATCAGCATGGATTTGGCTTTGCCATCCTCATCCTTGCCAAGCTGTGCAAGAGCCGCTGCCTCCTCCTGTGCCGTGAGTGGAGGCGGTAGCACATCTGCTCCTCCGATATAGTGAACCTCATTATGGTCTGCACTCATCAGGCTTTTGAAGGTCGGAACTGCTTTGAACTGAAATTTATTTGGAACAAGTACTTTTATAAACATATATATTCTCCTTATCAATTAATTACTTAGTCAAGGCTGGTACTGTTTAGAATAACCGAATACTCCCCCGCACGTGACAGTCTGCCGTCATACAGTGCAAACTCCGGTTTCTCGTACTGCCTTCGCTTACCATCATATTCAATAATCATGCTGTCAATGGTCACCAGCCGCATAAGGCCGTTCTCTTTTCCGAGACTTTTATAGGGAATGAGCCTCCATTTGCACTCCTTCTCCCCCAAGCACAGCAGTTTATCAAAAATTCTTTTTTCTGCCACACACACCGGCTTTCCGTTATAAGGGTCTGACAGGGAATTGCCCGTATCAAACAGCCCCTTAGTGACTACGCTTCTTCCATCAAGCTCCAGCCGCACATCATACAGCAGACTTTTTCTTTTCACACATCCGGTAAGAAAACGTACCGCCGGAACTGCTCCCTGTACAAACAGCACACCCGCCACGGTCATCATCAGCCATCCGCTATTCTTCCTCCCCACGAAGTCGAATATACCTCCGGCAAAAATCGTGACAGCCATATATGCCGCCAGCATCACAAGCTGCTTTTTCAATTCTCCCCTGCAGCCCGCTATGTAGGTCATTCCAAAAGGTACACACAGATATGTGCAAAATAGCTCCGGTACTATCGGCATATTCCTGAACACTGCCGCAATAACGCTCCAGACTGCCCCCATAAAAGCCGCTCCGAAAAGCCGTGCATAAGTGGTTGTAATGCGGCATAGCTTACAGAAAACGGAAAGTATGGCATAGTCCATCAACAGATTAACCAGGAATATAACATCCGGATAAATTTTGTAGTACAAGTTTCACCTCCTCTTGGAAGATTTTACATTGCACATTATATATTTCTTTGTTTGAAAAAAATGTCGAACAGACATGAGAAATAATAAGAATTTTTCGACAAAATTCCCCTGTACGCAAAAAAGACTTTGCAGCAAAATTCACTGCAAAGTCCTTAATTATTCTGTATACTTGTCGGTCTCTTACTTTCTCTTCTGAAGGAATGTAGGAATGCTGAGTGTGTCATTCTTGACCGAGCTTTCAATCGGTCTTCTGACAGTAGAAGATGGCTGCTGTGGTCTAGGAGCAGCGCCTGTGTTCATCGGCTTGCTGTATGTATTCTGAGGCTTGTAATTAAAGCCTGCCATAGCATTGGATACATCTATATTCTTCTGCTGTGCGTCAAGGCCTGTGGCGATAACGGTAATGACTGCTTCATCCTGCACAGAATCATCATACATAGCACCGAAAATAATGTTAGCGGAATCTCCGGCAAGCTCCTGAACATAGCTTGCTGCCTCGTTGGCCTCCATAAGTCCGATGTCACCGGAAATATTAATAATAACATGGGATGCGCCCTCGATGGTTGTCTCAAGAAGCGGGCTGGTAACAGCCTGCTTAACAGCCTCAATAGCCTTGTCATCACCCTTGGCAGTACCAATACCGATATGTGCGATACCCTTGTCCTTCATAACGGTCTGTACATCCGCAAAATCAAGATTGATAAGACCCGGAACATTAATCAGGTCGGTAATACCCTGAACTGCCTGCTGAAGTACCTCGTCAGCCTTCTTAAGAGCATCCGGCATGGTTGTCCTTCTGTCAACAATCTCAAGAAGCTTGTCATTAGGAATGACAATAAGGGTGTCCACGCTCTCCTTAAGCTTCTCAATTCCAGTGATGGCATTGCTCATACGCTGCTTAGCCTCGAACTTGAACGGTTTGGTGACAACGCCTACTGTAAGTATGCCCATCTCCTTGGCAATCTTGGCTACAACCGGTGCTGCACCTGTTCCGGTTCCGCCACCCATACCGCAGGTGACAAATACCATATCAGCGCCCTTGAGTGCCTGTGTAAGCTCCTCCACATTCTCCTCGGCTGCCTTCTCGCCTACCTCAGGCTTAGCCCCTGCGCCAAGTCCCTTGGTCAGTTTCTCGCCAATCTGCAGTGCTGTAGGTGCCTTACACAGCTTAAGCGCCTGCTTGTCCGTATTAATTCCAATAAATTCTACTCCGCCTATATTCTCATCAACCATTCTGTTAACGGCATTATTTCCTGCTCCACCAACACCAACAACAATAATCTTAGCCGATGTCTCGGTATCATTCGCTTTAATCTCTAACAAGTCTCGGTCCCTCCTTAACTATTAACATAGCTTATTCTTTTATAATATAGTCTTGTGTAAAAAATATCAACCAATTTTTTCGAATTTCCAAAAATTTTTCTAATTTTAAGTCAATTATCCCGATTATTTTTCTTGAAAGTAATAAATTGCGTCCCCTCAGAATAATTTTCCATGTGAAGGACCCCTGACAGACCCTTAAGACTGCTTTCCATCTGCTTAAGCTCATGCAGCTTTTCACTAATCAAATCACCCATGCCCAAATTGACACACACATCACCTATGTAGAGCACGATGGACAGATCATCATTGAAATGTATCTTATCCACCGCAATTTCATACTTTTGCAGATTCTGCGACAAATCAAGAATCGTGTTGAAAACCTCCGCACTCCCAACAGGAAGAGGACAATACAGTACTATGCTGTCAAATTCCAGTCCATCCACCAGCGGAACATCAGCGACCAGCTCATTGGATGTCTCCACAACAATTCCGTCCTTGTCGAAATACATATAGCTCTCTTTGTATATCACATACGCCACAATACTTTTCTCATACAGCACCACATGCACCTTATCGGGATATTCAAGATTAATCTCGTATGTCTCGATAAAAGGGATTTCAACCTTCGGGCGGTCTTTCAAATCGTATTTGAGCTTCAGAAGATTGACAGCTCCTATATCGCCGAAAATATACTCCGTAAGCTCAGCATCGGTATATCTGTCCGTTCCCTCGTAAGAAATCGACTGAATCCGGAAATATGTGGCGGCCGTATACAATGCTGCCCCGGCAAGCACCATAAGAAATACCAGCAAAATACATACCTTAAGAAATATATACTTCTTTTTTCTTCCGGTTCCTGCCATTTTCCTTCGCTCCTTACTCTTCCTTATTTTCCGTAATCACGGCTCCCAGTCTGCACAAATCTCCCGCCAGATTCTCATATCCTCTGTGTATATAATGGCACTGTCTGACCATAACCGATTCGTCGGCAAAGAGCCCTGCAACCACTAACGCCGCACCTCCCCGCAAATCACCTGCCGTCACGGTTCCGCCATGAAGTTTCCTTCTCCCGTATATATATGCCAGCTTTCCCTCTGTGCGTATATCCGCCCCCAGGCGGTTTAATTCGTATGCCGCATTAAATCTCGTATCAAAAATATTCTCCTCCATAATGCAGAAGCCCCCCGACACCGCCATAAGCGCGAGAAAAATCGACTGCATATCTGTAGGAAACTCAGGAAACGGACCTGTGGAAATAACACAGTCAAGCTCCGCTCTCCTGTCAATATTAAGAATAACTCCTCTCCCCGAACTGTCCGTTCGTGCCTTCAGCAGGGAAATCACACACTCTATCCTGTCACAATCTATATTGTTGATATAGACATTGCCCGTTGTTCCTGCCACTGCCGTGAGAATGGTTCCCGCCACAATCCGGTCAGCCGGAACAACGAAACTCACATCCTTTTCATAACTGCTCTTAGGCACAATCCGTATATGCCCCGTTCTCTCCCCCTGTATATCAGCTCCCAGCATTCGCAGGTAATCACATAAATCCCATATTTCCGGTTCCTTAGAGGCATTCATAAGTTCCGTCCCGCCTGACGCACAGGACGCTGCAAGAAGTACATTTTGTGTAGCACCGACACTTGGAAACGGCAAAGTGATTCTTCCACCAATTAATCCTCCCTTGGAAACATTTCCCGATACTCCGTCCTCATTCTCACATACGGACGCCCCAAGGGAATTCATGGCATCCACATGAAAGTTCACCGGTCGTTTCCCGATGGCACAGCCTCCGGGTGACGGCATTGAAAACTGACCAAACCGTCCGAGACAGCTTCCCATCAGAAGAATGGACGCCCTCATCCTGGTACTGTCCGAAGAATGAAGCAATCCGTTATCCGCGTTCTTCGCATCAATCGTCATCACGTGATTCTTAAAGTCCACCACGCAGCCACACTCCCTAAGGAGAGCTGCCATGGTATACACATCGGCAATCTCCGGACAGTTATACAGCACCGTCACTCCCCGGTTTGCCACCGCTGCCGCCATGATTGGAAGCACTGAATTCTTCGCTCCCTGAAGCGATATCTCACCTGCCAGCCTGCTGCACGGGTATACAACCATAGCGTTCTTTTCGCTCTGCATATAATCCCTCCATTACAGGTATACAAATTATTATATGCAAAAAAATCGCCATGATTACAGAATATCATCTCAGTCATGCCGGTATTTTATATGTCTTGACACATTGAGCACAATACCCATCTCCGCTAAGAGGAACATAACCGATGTACCTCCGTAGCTGATAAACGGAAGTGTAATTCCCGTATTAGGTATGACATTGGTCACTACCGCGATATTCAGTATGACCTGTATAGAAATATGCGCCGCCACTCCCACCACAAGCATGGCGCCGAACAAATCCGGTGCATTAAGGGCAATTATGGCAAAGCGCCATATCATCATTACAAACAGAAGTATAAGGCATATTCCTCCGAAGAGTCCCAGTTCCTCACATACCACCGAGAAAATCATATCATTCTGTGCCTCCGGGATAAATCCCAGCTTCTGTATGCTCTGTCCCAGCCCCTTGCCGAAAAAGCCTCCGGAGCCTAATGCATACAACGCCTGCAGGGTCTGGTATCCCTTGCCGGAAGCATATTCCTCGGGATGCCTCCAGGCTAACACTCTCATCATTCTGTAGCCCGTATTCTCGTCAATCTCCACTCCCGCCGTCACAGGGTCGACGTAATAATGTATGTAGTACATAAACGCCGCAACAGCCGCTACCGCCAGCACCGCCAGCACTGCAAAAGGCCAATAGCGCTTAGTCACCACAAAATACATTACAAAACCTATTCCGAACACAATTATTGCCGAGCTTAAGTTCTTGGTTATGAACAAAATAAGGGCTGCCGGAATTCCGGCTATTCCTCCTACCACAAACAGGTTACGCCACTTATCAATCCCCTTGCCCACATATACCGCAAATGCCGCAACAGCCACAATAACGCCGACCTTGCATATCTCCGCAGGCTGTATTGTACCAAAACCCACATTAATCCATCTTCTGGCATGGTTAAGAGTCACTCCCAGAGGAGTCAGAATAAGCAGAACCGAAAAAACTGAGCCAAGATATATCCATGGTGCCAGCTTGTAATAAAATCTGTAGTCAAAAAATATACAGAATACAAACACCACCATTCCAATCATCGTAGAAACAATCTGCTTTTTTAAGTAAAATGCCGGGTCGGGATTCTTAAGTTGCATCCCGCTGTAATAGCTTGAGGAATATACCATTACCAGTCCGAAGCACACAAGAAACATGATTATGACCAACAATGAATAGTCAAAATATTTGGTTTTTCCACGCCTTTTTCCCATGGATTACCTCGATTCCTAATTATAATTCATTGACATACTGCTTGAAGAGACGACCTCTCTCCTCATAGCTCTTAAACATATCCCAGCTTGCACAAGCCGGGGAAAGAAGCACTATCTGACCTTCCTTTGCATCGTCATGACTAACCTTTACAGCCTCCTTAAGGCTGTCAACAAAACATATGTTATCAAAGCCCTGAGCTCTTGCCGCAGCTGCTATTTTATCCTTGGTTACTCCCAAAAGCACAAGCTCAATCACAGTATCACCAAAAGTCTTAATCATCTCATCAAACTCAGAATGCTTGTCATAGCCTCCGGCAATAAGTATTGTCTTCTTAGGCATTGCCTCTATAGCCTTGATTGTGGAATCCGGATTGGTTCCCTTAGAATCGTTATAATACTCCACACCATCCAGAGTGCGTACATACTCAATGCGATGCTCTACTGCTTTGAAATTTCTGATTGTATCGGCAATAATCTGTACCGGAACGCCAAGGCAGATTGCTATTGCCGCAGCCGCCATCACATTCTCATGGTTATGTGCGCCGAACAAAAGCATATCCCGGACATCAATCACATCAATGCTTTCCTGTCCGTCCGTGTACTTAATCATGGTACCCTCAAGATAGGTACCTCTCTCCACCTTCTCTTTTCTGGAGAAATACACCGGTGTTGCCGTCGTCTCCTCACCGAATTTTCTAAGTACCTCGTCATCATAGTTGAGAACGCAAAAACACGTTTTGTCCTGTCTTGCAGCTATGCGTTCCTTGACTGCGGCGTAATTTTCCATGGTGTAATGTCTGTTAAGATGGTCAGGCGTAATGTTAAGTATTGCACTGACTTTAGGAGCGAACTCATGCACCGTCTCAAGCTGAAAGCTGGAAATCTCAGCAACAGTAACGGAGTCCTTATTGCTCTTAAGCACCTCTCCTGTATATGAATTGCCTATATTGCCGACAACATAAGTCTCCCTGCCCCATGCCTTAACAATCTCTCCAACCAGTGTGGTGGTCGTAGTCTTGCCGTTGGTTCCTGTAATGGCTGCCACAATGCCTTTCTCGTAATTGTATGCAAGCTCTATTTCGCCCCATACCGGAACATTGGCTTCCTCAAAGGCAATAACAACCGGACTGTCAACAGGAACTCCCGGACTGATTACAGCAAGGTCTGCTCCCTTAACAAGTTCATCAAAAGAACCTCCTATAACCACTTTTGCCTTCACGCCCTCCGGAAGTCTTGCTTCCACCTCCGATGCGTCAAGCTTCTCGTTGCCATCATACAGAACAGCTTCAGCCCCAACCTGATTAAGCAGTTTCACTGCCCCGATTCCGCTTACTCCGGAACCAACTACTACAACACATTTCCCTTGTAAATCCATGACTATTGTCTCCTAATATAAAAATTATAATAATAATACTATTATTCAGTAGAAAATTCAACCGCTTCCTGCTCTATTCCAAGGTATGGCAGTATGTTTTCAAATACCTCCCTGATAACGGGAGCGGCTATTGTACCGCCGTAATATATGCCCTGTGGTTCATCAATAATGCACATGGCAATCACCTGTGGGTCATCTGCCGGAGCAAACCCGATAAAGGATGCTATGTATTTACCTGAACCTCTGGGAAGCTTCTGTGATGTGGCTGTCTTTCCGCCAATGCGGTAGCCCTCAATATAACAGCGTTTGCCTCCTCCTTCGCTTACAACACTTTCAAGAAGCTGTTTCATAAGGTCACTGGTCTCTTTTGACACGGCGCCTTCTACTGTCTCATACTCAAATACCTTGGTAATTTCACCATCAGCATTTACAGTCTTAACCGCAAAATGCGGCGTAACCAGTGTTCCGCCGTTTATTATAGCACTTGCAGCACGTAGGAGCTGTAACGGTGTAATCTGAAATGACTGCCCGAAACTCATGGTAGCAAGCTCCACCTCGCCGACATTTTCAAGTTTGTGAATGATGGTGCCCGCTTCTCCCGGCAAATCCACTCCGGTCTTTCCGAGAAGTCCCAGCTTATTCATATAGTGATAGAAATCTTCTGCCCCAACGCGGCTGCCCCATGTGATAAATGCCGGATTGCAGGAGTTCATAAGCGTCTGTGCAAAGGTCTGGGAGCCGTGCCCCGTGGTCTTATGACATCTTATCGTCCTGCCTCCCACCGTAAGACTTCCACGGCAGTAGAAGGTGTCATTAAGGCCAACCACCCCTTTCTCCAGTGCTGCCGTAGCCGTCACCATCTTAAAAGTCGAACCCGGCTCATATGTATCATTGATGCAGAAATTACGCCACATTGTATTAAGCAAATCCATCCTCTGCTCACTTGTCAATTCGTCCTCAGGAATAGTTTTCTGTATGCTTTCACCATTCTCATTTTCCTCCGTTACAGTAATGGAAGAATACTCTGAAATCAGTTCATAGGGATTGTTTAAATCATATTCCGGGATATTGACCATGGCATATATTCTGCCGTCCTGCGGATTCATAACAATAATTGATACTCTCTTTGCCCCCTTGGCCTTATATGCCTTATATGCAGCCTGCTGTGCGTAACTCTGAATGTTATAATCAAGACTTATAACAAGGTCGTCTCCGTTTACAGGCTCAATCCGGCTCTCTCCTTCTTTCTCAAGTTCCACCCCGGAGGCATCGGTTAATGTAAGAATCTGCCCGGGCTCACCCGCAAGTTCCTCCTCATATCGAACTTCAAGGCCTATGATTCCCTGATTGTCGCTGCCTGTAAATCCCAGCACCTTAGATGCCAGACTCCCGAAAGGATAATATCTTTTGCTGTCCTCGTCAACCTTCACCCCGTCAAGGTTATATTCCCTTATGGCATCCCCTACTTCCTTCGGAACATTAGTCTTAATTCTCTCCATGGAAGACACCTTATATACGCTTTTTGCCACCTTCTCCCTATCCATATCAAGTTCCATGGAAAGGACATCTATCACTCTCTCCGGGTCAGTCACCTGTGCATGTACTACTGAAATGGTACATACTGTCTTGTTCGATGCAAGCACTGTCCCGTCAGCCGAAATAATTCTCCCTCTTGCAGCCTTAATTGCGCGCTCCCTCTCATGAAGGTCCTGTGCCAGCTCACCATAATACTCTGATTCAAAGAGCATGACATGTGCCAGCTTTCCAAGAAGCAGCAGGATAACTACCGTCACCAGCACTATTCCGAATACAAGCTTACGCTTTATCCAACCTGCATTTCTCAAATACTTCATCTATATTTCCCATCCCTCTCATCAATTAAGCTGCGATAATACATCTTATTATGAAAGTTCAGGTGATATGCATGACTAAATTCAATTTACAGGTGCTCAGCTCTCCGATTCAGCTGCGCCCGTTTCCTGTTCCTGTTGTTGTTCCTGTTGCTGTTCCTGCTGCTGTTCTTGTTGCTGTTCTTGCTGCTGTTCTTGTTCCGACTCCTGTTCCGGCTCCGCAGCCGTTTCTGTCTCAGTGACAGGCGCAACCGTTTCCGGATTGCCCTCCTCGTCCGTAACCGTCTCTCCATTTTCGTCAGTCACATACTCAGGCTGTGTGTCCTCTTCGGTGGTCGGCTGGGTAGGAAGTCCTCCCACATTGATTTCATATTGTTCGTCAACAGGGTAAATCTCAAGATAAGGGATTAAATCAATCATTATATCTCTTGCCAGCTCCTGGGCAGCTCTTGAGGTGTCAAAGTCTTCAACCTGGGCTTCGTCAAGCACCACATAGAATACCACCTGTGGGTCCTCCGCCGGCATAAAACCGATAAATGATGTAACATAGTGCATCTTATCTCTTGGCTGTTTCTCCGCTGCTCCGGTCTTGCCTCCGACACTGTATCCGGCTATCTTAAGATAACCGCCTGTTCCATAATCCACTACATTCTTAAGATATCCACGTATAGTCTTAGAAGTCTCTTCGGAAATGGTTCTTCTCACCAGAACGCCCTCATTCTCCATCAGAACTTCTCCCGCAGTACTGCGGATTTCCTTTACAAGATGAGGCTGGTAATAGTAACCGCCGTTAATCAGTGAGCAGAATGCCGATGCCTCCTGCACCATAGTTACATTAAGGTTCTGACCAAAGCTGTTTGTTGCAAGGTCAATATCTGTCATTTTATCCACGTCATATATCAGACCATACTCTTCACCCGGCAAATCAATTCCCGTCTTGGCTCCGAAATTAAAGCGGCGTACGTAGGTTGAGAAAATCTCTTTTCCGATGCTTGCCACTACCTGCATAAGTGCGTCATTACAGGACTCCTCCAATGCCTGACTGAGAGTCAGCAGTCCATGTCCCTCCGGATGTGCACAGCTTATTTTGGTTCCCATAACCTCCTCAAAGCCATCACACATGTATTCCTCAGTACCATCAAGAATTCCCTCTTCCAAACCACTGGTAATTGTAAATGCTTTAAAAACCGAACCCGGTTCATATATGTTGGAAACACAGAAATTGCTCCATACATCGTACAGTGCATCCACCATCTGTTCGTTATCCATCTGCGCCAGTTCATCCTCTGTGTAGTAGGCAGACAAATCACTTGGATTGTTTAAATCAAATGTAGGATACTGTGCCATGGAAAGTATCTGTCCGTTATTTGGATTCATTATCATAACTGCAGTATGTTTAGAGCCGTAAGCCTCATTAAACTCGCGAATTTTGTTCTCCACAATACGCTGAATATTGCTGTCGATTGTGAGCACAACCGTATTTCCGTTTATCGCCGGTTTAATTGTCGTCTCCACATCCAAATCTTCACCCACATATCCGTACTCACGGCCATTGGTTCCGGTAAGGTATGAATTGTAGTAGTTCTCTATTCCAATCACGCCTGTTGACTCTGTGGCATAGCCAAGCACTGAAGCCAGCATGGAGCCGTAAGGGTATGTTCTGTAATATTCTTCCTCAAGCCATGAGGAGTTGATTTTGGAATCAGCCTCCTTCATAGCATTATATTGCTGTACTTCATTATACGTCAGATATCTTATTATTCTCTTATAAGCACAATTCTTGCCCTCGTAGCTGTTAAAAATATCCAGCAGTTCCTGTCTGTCGCATCCGAAGCATTCAACAAGAACATTGATATTTGCCTCCCTGTCGGTATCCTTCAACCAGTAAGTATTAGGGTCAATAATCAGATTGTATACCTTTTCTGAGTACGCCAATACCGTACCTGTGCGATCGGTAATGTCACCTCTCTTGGCAAGAATCGTATTATTCTTGTACCTCAGGTTATCAAACACCCTCTTGGTGTACTTGTCTTTGCTTGTCCGGTTAATGCTAATCATTACTCCCGCAAGCAAAAACAAGGCAATCACAACGACAGCTACCACAAGCAGCAGTTTAAACTTCATCCCCCGTCGCAATTTCCTTGTTTTTATCTTCTGAACAAACGCATATTCTTTTTTCTTGGAGGTCTCCTCCGGATATTGTATTTTATTATCCTTCATAATTCAGGTTCTACTCCACATCCTTGTACTGAACTACATACTCACTGTCCTTATGGTCATATGTTACAATCTGGCTCTGGGATGCATAAACCATTCCCAGTTCCTCTGTTGCCACCTGATAAATATAGTCATAGTCAATCGACGAATTGATTGACATTTCCATATTGTCATTTTCCATTATTGCAGTTGTAAGTTCCTTGCGAAGCTCTGTGATCTCTTTTGCCTTATGGCTTATCTCAATATTAAGGGATATGTACTTAACCAAAGTGATAAAGATTACCACCATGGCAGCCGCCATTATAAGTGTGAATGCAAAACCAAAGCTTGCAGCAAGTCCTCTTTCTGTCTTGACCGCCTGCTTAGACTTTCTTACTCTCTCCGGTTCAGGAGTTACCCTCTCCGGCTGCTTTGGCAATGCCGGTGCATAAGCCTCCTGCTTGCGAGCCAGATTGTCACCTATATAGCTTGTCCCATAAGCTCTGTTATACTTTCTATTTTCAGACATCTAGTCCTCCCGCTTTCTCTCAAATATTCTGAGTTTGGAACTTTTGGCTCTCTTATTGAGCTCCAGTTCAGACTCAGATGGAATAATTGGTTTTCTTGTTATTATCTTTCCCTTAGGTACATTGCCGCACACGCACACCGGAAAATTCGGCGGGCATGTACATACATCAACATTTTTCTTAAATCCGTTCTTGACAATTCTGTCCTCCAGCGAATGAAAGGTAATTATGCAGAGTCTTCCTCCGTCATTTAACTGTTCAATCATATCGTCTATGGAATTTTCAAGAACCTCCAGTTCCTTATTCACTTCGATTCGTATCGCCTGAAATGTCTGCTTGGCAGGGTGACCGCCTGCTGCCCTGAATTTCATCGGAATAGCAGCCTTAACTGCCTCCACAAGCTGTCCTGTTGTGGTAATCCTTCCCACTTCATTTCTCATTCTGACGATATGCTTCGCAATGTTCTTTGCGAACTGGTCTTCACCGTAATCCCTTATAATGTGAAACAGCTCGCTCTCGCTGTACTCATTGACAACTGTCTCGGCTGTGAGACTTTGCCGGTTGTCCATTCTCATATCCAGCGGTGCATCCTCATCCTTGTAGGTGAAACCTCTCTCTGCGTCATCAAGCTGATGTGATGACACTCCTATGTCAAGCAGTATTCCATCCACCCTGCTTATGCCAAGCTCTGAAAGCACCTGTCGCATATTGACATAGTTATTTCTGACGATTGTCACCTTATCGGCAAAGGGTTCAAGTCTCTTGGTTGCGGCTTCAATGGCTTCCTCATCCTGGTCAATTCCTATGAGTCTGCCCTTCTTGCCAAGTCGTTCACATATGTGATACGAATGTCCTGCGCCTCCTAAAGTACCGTCAACATAGATTCCGTCCGGCTTCACAGCAAGGCCTTCTATTGTCTCATTTAATAATACCGGTATATGCTCAAATTCCATGCCTCATCCCCTGCCTTACTGTAAATTCTGATTCGTCGGTTCTTTCAAATCTCTTAAATTGAAAAACCGAACTCTTCCATATTGGCTGCAATCTCGTCAATATTGTTCTCGTACTCCTTCTGATCCTCTAAGTATCTCTCCTTATTCCAGATTTCAATTCGTTTAGAGGTTCCCGCGAGAATAACTTCCTTATCGAGCTGTGCATATTCTCTAAGAACTGCCGGAAGCAAGATTCTTCCCTGCTTGTCCACCTCGCAGGTGGCTGCTCCTGCCAAGAAAAATCTCACGAACTGTCTCGTCCCCTTATTCGTAATCGGGAGAGTTGACAGCTTCTCCTCAAAATTCTTCCAGTCCTCGTTGGTATACACATACAGGCACTTGTCAGGACTCTTAGTGACAACAAATTCATCTCCGAGCTGTTCGCGGAACTTAGCCGGCATAATCAGTCTTCCCTTAGCGTCAATGGAATGACTGTACTCGCCCATGAACATTGTTCTCACCGCCTTTCCTCCACATCAGTCCTCCAAGGCTCTGTCTTCCCACACTTTGTACTCCACTCATGTCAAAAAGCAGTCTTAATCAACCACTTTCCGCCACAATCTTTCACTTTTCACCACTTATGATGCTATTTTATACCCTATATGCTGTAAAATCAAGTACTTTTTTCACAGTTCAGCATTAATCAATGGAAAATACATTAGCAAACTAAGCAGGGTTGAACTGTTGGTCAGCCATGACAATCAAAAAAAGGAGCTCATCATGCCTGCATGAATGATGGCAAAAAAATACCCGGATAATGGTTATCTTCAACTATCATGTTGAAGCCCATCATCCGGGTATCTTTTACGTCCAATATTTATAGCTAAATTGTCATGCAATTTGAGCAAGTCTTTCTTTAATTCTTCTGACCTCATCCTCAAGGTAACTCATACGAATCAAAAGCAGCTCTTTTTCATTATTTACTTTTAATGCATCATCAAGTTTCCTCGTCAAATCGGTATGTCCTTCTGCGATAATTCTGATATTATTATCAGTAACATTTTCAATATGAACTTTTGTGTCCTTAACTTCTTTTTTCACGTCTGACAGCTCTTTTTTCATGTCTGTCATTTCTGTTTTCATGTCTGCCATTTCTGTTTTCATGCCAGTAATCTCTGTTTTCATGTCTGCCATTTCTGTTTTCATGCCGGTAATCTCTGTTTTCATGTCTGCCATTTCTGTTTTCATGCC